>WFTN01000222.1 GCA_015485455.1 Planctomycetota bacterium
CTACTACTGTGAGTGGGACGCCTCCTCAGAGAGTTTTAGTGCCTGGGCCGAAGCACCCGAACTCACCATGCCCGACGAATGGTATGAGATGGGTGGCATCGACGTCGATGGCGATGCCGACGACGGCTCCTTCTGGATCTATGCCACCATCTACCAAGACGATTACCCAGACGATGAATTCGATGAATTTTGAAAAAAAGAAGCGTGAGTTAGGGTTAGGGTCCGTCCAAAAAGAAAGTCGTTGATTTGCGTGTCGATTCGCCGCCCTGGCAAAGCTCTCCGACGAGAGAATAGCTTGGCTTGCTATTCCGAGGAGGTGGAACGCAGCCAGAGGGATGAAGCGGAGATGCAAACGGTATAGGTTATTTTGAGACGGCCCCTTAATCGTAGCGGAAAGCTTCCATCGTTTGGATCTCATTGAAGTCCTCTTGAAATCCTGTAGCTTTTTGGAATTCGGAGCTATCGACAACAACGGGATATTTGATATGTGAGATGGCACCAACAGGAAGAGAGGGAAATCCAAAACGCCCCATCACATGGGGATAAAGCATTTCGGGGATTGGGATATTGGTGCGTCCGGTCACCCGGATAAGAACAGAGAGGGGTACAGGTTGGGGGCCGCTCACATTAAAAACACCTCGAAGCGGGTGTTCTAGGGCAAGCGCGATGGCTTTGACAACGTCGTGTTCGTGCATAAACTGGTACAATGGATCAAACCCGAGAACAGTGGGAACGCGTGGTCCTTTGAGGTACTGGGCCAGGGTGCCGTGATGGGAGGGGCCGAGAGTGTAGCACACGCGCAAGACGGCCGTGTCGACATTTGGGTAGCGCCACAGAGTTGATGCGGCAAACAGGTCGGCAGCAACCAGGTCGGCCAGCTCGGGAAATGTGCTGACAGCCATAGGTGGTGCAGCTTCCGTTTGGTAGATGGGTGTATCGGGTGCTGCGCCATAACAGGTGTGACGACCCACAAAGATAGCCTTTTTCACGCCATATGCGCTGCAATGTTCAAAGACAGAGCGAGTTCCATTCAGATTGATCCGATAGCGTTCTTCGGTTCTGGCGGTAAAGTGTGTCACAGTTGCCATATGGATCACAGCGTCTGGCCGACGGGTGCGAAACACGTCTTCTGCGGCGCGTTTGCGGATATCGACGTTGTGCATTTCGATACCTTTATCAGCATCAGGCCATTTGCGTCGATCAATGCCAATCACTTGAAAGCCACGGTGAAGCAGACCTTGTGCCACCAAGCGACCAATTTTCCCTGCGATCCCTGTAATAAGAACTTTCACATTAGCTCCGGTTACGCATTGGCGTCTTGTAGAAGGTTACGTTCTTTACGTCCCTTTGCAATGAGCGCAGCGATGCTCTCTTTGACTTGGTTCACGTATTCTTCAATCACTTCGTCATCTTCATGGCCACTTCCCTCAAAGTGCATGGGCTCCCCGTAGTAAATATGACAAGGCCGAGGCAGTGGGATCGGGAGAAGATAAGGAGTGATGGGGATATAAGGAGCACCGAGTAATTTACCGATCGTATAGAGATTGGCCACAGTGGGAAAGATGTCTCCTCCCCCAAGAAAGGCAAAAGGAACAATCGGGGTGTTGGTTTGCAGAGCAAGCCGAATGAAGCCCGTACCAAACCGAACCAAAGAATACTGTTCTTTGCGAAGCTTCGCGGTTCCACGAGCACCTTCGGGGAAGACAAGAAGCATCCGATCATCATTGAGTAATTGAAGGGCGTGCTCGGGCAAACCAGTCAGTTGCCCCATCCGACTCGTCCAGGCCGAAGAGAAAGGCAATCGGTTGAGAAACTTTTCAACCATCCCTTGTGCCAGCCTGGGAGGATTTTTGTCGAGCAACATAGAGGCGATCACCATAGCGCCATCAATCGCGACACCTCCTGAGTGATTGCCGACAATCATCACTCGTCCACGGTCGGGGACGTTCTCGATACCACTGGATGAGATCCGAAAATAGCCACGATACATCTTACTGAGTAGTGTAAAAAAGAAGCC
>WFTN01000223.1 GCA_015485455.1 Planctomycetota bacterium
GATTCTAGTTGCAAACCGAGGCGAGATTGCCATTCGCGTTATTCGCGCTTGCCATGCTTTAGGCATCACCAGTGTCCTGGTTTATTCCGCTGCGGATCGCCTGAGTCGGGCCGTGCGGTTGGCCGATGAGGTCTATTGCATTGGTGGGCCAGAAGCTTCCAAGAGCTATTTGGATGCGGACAAGATCCTGGCAGTTGCCAAGGAAAGTGGTGCTGACGCAATTCATCCTGGCTATGGATTCTTGTCAGAGAACGCTTCATTTGCTCGTGCTGCCAAAGACATGGGCATTGCCTTCATTGGCCCCAATCCAGAAGCAATCGAGGAGATGGGCGACAAGATCAATTCTCGCGCTTTGATGAAGGCTGCTGGCGTCCCAGTCATTCCTGGACTTGAAAAGGAGTCCTTCACTGAATCCGAGCTTAAGGAGGCCGCCAAGGAAATCGGCTATCCGGTTATGCTCAAGGCGACTGCTGGGGGTGGTGGCAAAGGAATTCGCGTCGTCCACGAGGAGTCCGAACTTTGGCAAGCTTACCAACGTAGCGTCGGTGAATCTGAGAAAGCTTTTGGTGATGGCCGTGTTTTCGTTGAGAAGGCAGTCTTAGGTCCTCATCACATCGAATTCCAGATTTTTGGTGATACCCATGGCAACGTGGTCCATCTCTTCGAACGCGAGTGCAGTGTTCAACGTCGGCATCAGAAGGTCGTCGAGGAAACTCCCAGCCCGTTCATGACGAAAGAGCTGAGAGCTTCCATGGCTGAGGCCGCCATCAAGTCGGCGAAGGCTATCGGCTATGACAACGCTGGCACGGTAGAATTCTTGGTGGACAAAGATCGCAATTTCTACTTCCTTGAAGTGAACACGCGCTTGCAAGTCGAGCATCCGATCACGGAAATGACATTAGGCGTTGACCTGGTCACTGAGCAAATTCATGTGGCCGCCGGGCATCCTTTGAGCTTTCGGCAATCAGACTTGGTGCCCCGTGGGCACGCCATTGAGGTGCGTGTCTGTGCTGAAGATCCCGACAACAACTACATGCCAGCGGTGGGCACAATTGAAGCGATGACACTCCCCCAAGGGCCAGGTATTCGCCTTGATTCTGCTCTCAGCAAGGGGATGGAAGTCGGGCTTTACTATGATTCCATGTTGGCCAAGTTGATCGCCTACGGAAATAATCGCAACGAAGCCCTTCGACGCTTGATGCAGGCCCTGGGTGAGTTCAAACTTGCGGGCCTTAAGACGAATATTCCATTTCTGGGAGAAGTGGTACGGGATGCGCGCTTTCGCTACGGGGAGTACGACACGTCTTTTCTTGAGGCATTCGAGAAACCCGAACTGAGAGAAGAGTTGTTAGAAGCATCGGTGATCGCTGCAGTTTTACAGCGGCACGTGCAAGGTGTGGCGTCGAAGAAAACCGTGGCCGGGGCGAGGGGGCTTGATCCCTGGAAGAACTATGGGCGTTTGAAGGGAGTTCGACGGATATGAAGTACGTCGTGAGTCATGAAGACCGAGAATGGGATGTGGTCGTCAAAGAGCTGGAGGACGGCAGTTTCGATGTGGTTCTAGATGGCAAGTCTTTTTCTGCGGATATTCAACGAGCTCCAGGGTCAAACATTGATTCGCTTCTCGTCGGGAAGCATTCCTATGAGATCCTCATGGTTGATAACGATGGCATTGTGACGGTGATCCATCATGGCCGAGGCATCGACCTTCAAGTCGAAAGCGAAAGAGAGCGTAATGCCCGTCTGATCGCTGGGGACGGTGGTGGGAATGATGGAGAAATGGTGACTGCCATCATGCCGGGAATCGTTGTGGCCGTGAACGTCAAGGTGGGCGACATTGTCGCAGTGAATGATCCGGTTTGTGTTCTTGAAGCCATGAAAATGGAGAATGAAATCAAGACGACAACCGCAGGGGTGGTCCAAGAAGTGGCCGTATCTGCCGGGCAGACTGTGAACCCAGGTGATCTGTTGGTGAACATAGGGCCATTGGAAGAGGAAACGGACTAAATCTTGCTTTCGACCATGGTGGCAACCCGCTTTGCCAAGGATAGAGACGCGGTCAGCCCCGGTGACTCGATCCCCAAGAGGCTGATCGTACCATAGCCTTCTTTGCGGTCGTCGTGAATGACGAAATCAGAGAAGGCATCAGTTCTGGTTTGAAGCTTGCTTCTTATTCCTGCGTAGTCCGGGTTTAGAAGCTCTGCCTTAACCCCAGGCCAATAAGACGCGATTGACTTGGCGAACATCCGAGTCATGTCTTCGTCTGGGGCATAGTCTATTTCTTGCACTTCTCTTGTGTCGGGGCCGAAGCGCAATCGCCCATCTAAGCTGAGAGTGGCATGAATGCCTAAGCCGTCTCTTGAGGGTAGAGGATAGATGAGCCTTTGGAATGGGGATTTTCCCTGGTAGCTCATGTAGTTTCCTTTCACCAAGCGGCCGGGGCTGCGATGTTTCCGCCCTCCCAATTTTTCGACCATGAGTGGGGCAAAGGCTCCGGTGGCATTGATGATCTGTTTTGCCAAGAGATGAGTTGGTTCTAAGCCGCCAACTTCGAGTTGAATGCCTTTGGGCTCACGTGTTCCGGCTACGACTGGGCTGTTAAGAATGACGATGCCCCCGTTAGCTTCGATGTCCTGATGGAGAGATTTCAACAGGGCATGGCTATCGATGATGCCCGTGTCTCGTGACCAAAGGGCAGCCAAACCTTCAATCTCAGGTTCTAATTCTTGAAGTCCTGCCGGGCCAATGATGGAAAGGCCCTTGCTGCCGTTTCGTTTTCCCTGTGCGTATAGGGATTCGAGCAAGGACAGCTCCCTCGTTGTTTGGGCGACGACCAACTTTCCTGGCCAAGCAATGGGGATCTTCCTCTTTGCAGCGTAAGACTTGAGAAGGTCATGCCCCTCTACGCAGGTCTGGGCCTTGAGCGATCCTGTTGGATAGTAGAAACCAGCATGGACAACCTCGGAGTTGCGAGAGGAGGCATGTTGGCCGATACCAGATTCTTGCTCGAGAACAATGACTTCTAAGCCCCGCTGGCTGAGAGTTTGGGCGATGGCTAAGCCAATGACACCGGCGCCCAGGATGACAAAATCACACTTCATTGTAGTCTCGCTCCGACAAATTTGGCGTCATGACTGGGTAATCATGTCTATATACCCCCTGAGGTTCCAATCGTGGGCTTCATTCGCCCAATTGGGTGCTTCGGCCAAGCTGCGGTAACATGTTGGCCGACAGTATTTTGTAGTATTCTCGGTGTTTCTGAGAGGTTAGCAATGAAGAAAAAACAAAGCTTCCTTCGATATCCACAACAAACATTGGAGAATGCCAGCGCAACCCAGGGGTTTGCTTGTTCTTGTTCCACCCCTTACTTGACCGTTTGTAGAGAGACAATGATGATGAACCAAATGACAACTAAGACTCAGGTCTTGGTCATTCTCTTCCTGATGTTGGGGGTGACAGCCTCCTTTGCTCAGAGCACCGAGAACAAAAAAGCACTTCGAGAGCTTGAACCAAAAGAAGCCGCCAAGGTCATGTCCCAACTGGGGGCACTGCCGTTAGGGTTTGTTTATAACTATGGGCAGAACTCGAAATCTGTCGAGTTTGAGTCTCGCGGAGCAGGGGGCAGTATCGCCA
>WFTN01000224.1 GCA_015485455.1 Planctomycetota bacterium
ATACTGACGGCATAGTCAAGCTCGAAGGGCTGCGGGCTGGTGAGCTGCATCTGTTTTGTCGAGATGAAATCATGCTCCCTGCGGATAGGACAGCGGTCCGAATCTTGCAAATCCCCCATGATGGTATCGTGAAGGTGGACATGGTGGAGCCTGTCGTCGCAGTAGCACAATTTGAAAAACTAACGGCGGTGCCCCACAGCTTTCAGATCGCGATAAAGACCAAATTCGCAGGAGGTCTCTTTCAGCTAGATGAAATTAAGAAAACCTTGGAAAACAAGTGGCCGGGATCCCTTGTCTTCGTTGCTTTGCCAAATGAGGTTATGGCGGAGGAATTGTCGCTCAGTTATGTCGAACGTAAAAGAGTCGAAAGCGCTAGCATTGATTTCGTTCCACTATCAGAGTTTCAGAGGCCGACAATTGTTGCTGCGGACGTAAAGTCAGCGCGCGTTGTTCAGTTCAGCGTAGAAGATGAGCAGGGCAAGTTGAAGGGATTCCGAAATTTCTCCCTTCATTTTCGTCAGGCTCTACACGGCAATCGCGCCTTTTTTGTCAGCCATGCAAATGAATCTGAAGTCTATCGATTATTGCCCGGTAAGTACTTCGCCCGAGTCTACACGCCGTACTGTGATATGAAACGGCAAGAAATTCCGTTTGAAATTGACGATGAGACGAACAAGGTGAATTTGAAACTAATTGATGAAATTTGGAGAGTGAAGGTGAGAGTTGGCTCCGAGGATGGCTTACTACGTGGGACCAAGCTTCTCGTTAAGGAATTGGCTGCCCCCCGAGCGCCTTGGCCCAGGAAACTTCAGAGCTTCGAAATTGAACTTTGGCTACCGGTCAAAAAAGTTATTGAGCTTCAGGCATTTGCCCCAGGGTATCTTCCTGGGCTCGGTTTTGCGGATTTCAAGAATCCCCCGAAGTCAAGAACGATAGAACTGAAAATGAAGCGATCTCACCGATGAATTCGCCAAGAATGCGAGTCGCCGTGTCTGCTCTGCTGGCGCTTTCCTTGATCACTACTGCGGTTGTCAAGATTGTGAACGGATTCGACGACGTCATGTCATTGTCTCGACTCAGTTACTATACAGCTATCATGTTGGAATTCCTCTTAGCTGGCCTACTATTCACGCGGTATTGGAGATTGGCGGCGCTACTGACCCTCTTGTTCGTAATTTTCGGTATCGGCTATCAGCATTTTCTTGTGCCGGAAGGGAAAATCTGTGGGTGCACTGGTCTGCCGGATATTCCAAACGAACAAGCTGCTTCTCGACTTGTATCAGGTGTTGTGGGGGCTTTGGCTTCGTTCACGTTGTTGATCAAGATCACCACATCGTCTGATTCTTAGCGATTCAATTTCTTGTCACAATGTGGCCGAACGGGCGACCACCACCCGCTCCAAACTTAGGGAAGAAGCTGTGGCCGTCCGCGGGCGGTCACTTCATCTGTACCACCTCAAGTTGGCCAATCACTTCAATACCAGTGAAGGTGGGCTGCCTCCAAGGGGGCGACCTCCTTACGTTTTTCAAGACGGCAAAGAATGACATGTAGCACATGGCTCGGAATTTGACTTCATGCCATTGCCCACTAAGGCGGCTGCTGTCCCGCATTGGGGCGCTCCCGAAGGAGGGGTGGGTGGGACGATGGCCTGGGCCCGGTCCAGCAGTTGACCGATACCGCTAAGTGAGGGTGTTCCAGATTTTTTCACGACGCAATGGATTAAATACGCGAACTCCATTCACTTGGTGCTCTTGGTCGCCATTGTAGAGCACGAAGCCGGGCTGGACTCGGTCGATATCTAGACTCTTAAAGTGAGTTAGACCTTTAAGAGCGTTGATCGAAAATGTCGCGGCGGATTTGATTTCGATGGGAATGAGCTTGCCTTCTTCTTTGATCAAAAGATCGACCTCGTTGCCGTTGGAATCTCTGAAGAAATATGCCTCTGGCCGAATCCCCTGGTTGAGACCATCTTTAAGGATGTCAGCAATCACGAGGTTTTCATAGAGGTTCCCGCGCACAGGGTCTCTCGAAGCTTGGTTGCTGTCATGGATACCTAGAAGCGAAGCTGCAAGACCAACGTCTGTAAAATAAATTTTGGGCGATTTGACTACGCGCTTACGGATATTGGCGAAATACGGTTGGAGTTCGAAGGCGATGAAGGATGCTTTCAAGACGCTGATCCATTCCTTGATCGTTGTTGCCGAAACGCCGACATCATTGGAGAGTGAAGTGTAGTTTAGAATCTGCCCGACGCGGCCCGCAAGAAGAGTGAGAAAGCTCTGAAAAGCGGACAAGTCTCGGAGTCGAATGAGTGAACGGACGTCTCGCTCGACGTAGGTTTGTAAGTAATCATTGTAGAACCGTCTCGACTCGATTTCGTTCTTGTGTTTTCTTGGAAAGAACCCTGATGCAATCAATTCGAATGCCCCGAGTTCTCTTTCGGCTTGTCGAAGCTCTGAAATCGACAAAGGCCAAAGGGCGAGCATGGCAGTCCGGCCTGCGAGCGATTGAGTGACGGATTGGTGCAAAAGGGTCTGATGGCTCCCTGTTAAGATGAAGTGGCCAGCAATCTGTTTGTTGTCGACGATGCCTTGGATGTAAGAAAGCAAGTTGGGAAGAATTTGGATTTCGTCCAAGATTCCGCCGCCATCGCATTGCGACAGGAATCCTCTCGGATCAGCTTCTGCCGCGGCTCGCACATCTGGATCTTCAAGTGAGAAGTAGGCCTTGTTTGGGAAGCACGCTTTCACCAAGGTTGTCTTCCCTGACTGCCTTGGCCCCAGAATTGTGACAACAGGGTAATCAGCGGCGCACTTCGATAACTCAAGGCTCAAATCTCTATGAATCATGATCTGATTATCGCCATGGTTTATGTAAATCTCAAGTTCAACTTTGGATTTACATAGAAATGGGGGGGCCGGATTTCCAGTGGAACGCCAATTTCTTGGTCTCGAGGGCACCACCCCTCGCTCGAATACTGTTTCGTTTGGGCCACGTTCACTTGAGTTGCGTCCACTGAAGTGGGAGAGGAACAAGGAGAAATTCCGCTTCGGCCCTGCCAGCTTTCTTCATAAATCTGGCCAAAATGTGGCCCCTATGGGCCACCCCCATCTGCTCTAAATCAGGGGAAGAAGTTGTGGCCATCCGAGGTGCCGTCACATCCTTGGATCAATACCAGTGAAGGTGGGCTGCCTCCAAAGGGTCGACCTCCTTACGTTTTTCCTCATCCTGGTCCTTGACCTTTTGCCACCATGACCGATAGGCCTGAGCGGCTTTGGCTAAGTTCGCCTTGGACATTTCTTCCCATGACATGTCTTTGTTCTGGGCTCCGAGGCAGAGAGGATTCAAGGACGGATAGCCACTTTTGGCCTTGTTGCGCATGCTCTCCACCAACCACAGGGCCATGATGCCCTCCGGACAACTGAATTGTGCCTGGGAAGACAGTGGGTTGGCGGGGAATGACTTGAGGTCGGTTGTGCTGTCAGCTCGCGCCAAGAGTGCATCGACGTCCTGCCAATCGAGCTGGGGTAGGGACCTTCCCTCCCAGGAACCATCGACCATACTGCCTAAGATCCGAAGGACTTTCTCGTTGGAGGCCACCGGTTTGGTGGCTTCACTCGGAGTGCTCCTTTCTTCACAAGAACAGATGAGCAAAGAACAGAGAATCAAAACTTGGGCTACACATGTGTGTGTTCTCATATAACCTCCTTTCGTTTCCTGAAGATCCTACTTCACCTCCACATAAAGATTGTCACAACTTGGTAAATCTTCAGAGGCTCTTTGCGCTCTACCTACGATCTTGATCTTGATCTTGATCTTGATCTTGATCTTGATCTTGATCTTGATCTTGATGGCGCTGGGGCTACAGGCTTCAATATCCTTGAGGTCTAACTGCCGACATTTCAGTATCTGCGCAATGTCATTGATCGATTTGTTCTTCGCCCCTTCTCTCAAGGGTTGCTTTTTCCTTCAACTGAGTCACCTTCAGATCGTGCCTTTGATCCAATGACCCCTATGTTGGTTGAGAACGATATTACAATGCCAATCCAAAAGACGCCGAAATGAAATTCATGGCAGTCCGCCATTTGGGAAAAAAGCTTGGTTCATGTAGAGAATGCCTCTATACTTTCGCCGTCCCACCATAGGGACAGAAAAAACAGAGATCAAGAATGTCAACGATGCAAACCAACATGATGCAAATGCCCCGCCCAGGTCGGGGATGCGTTTGGTCGTTGAGAGCTTCAAAGTAAGCAGCATCGATTGAAGGCGCCCGATCCTGGGCCACACTCACCAATAATTCATGAGCCTTTCACCTGCTAGGCAATCTACGTCTTCACATCGTCGTGGAGAAAACAGATTGCCCTGCAGACGAGCGACTCGATTCCATCAACACGTTTAACGCATAGCTCATGAGCTCTTTCTCAGGAGATCATGAACAGCGCGCAGAAGCAGGAAGTAAACGTTATGCAGTCAGCGTCCGTACATCGATTCGAAACCCGTGCCGTTCATGGTGGCCACACCAAGCCAATTGCCGAAGGCGCTATGGTCTCGCCCATTTTTCAATCTACAACATATGCCCAAAACTCCATCGGAGATTCTATTCAACACACCTATAGCCGGGCTTCGAACCCGACGGTAGCGCGCTTGGAGGAGGCCATTGCCTCTCTTGATCAGCGACAACACGCAATTTGTTTTGCCACTGGTATGTCAGCTAGCACGGCTCTGTTTTTTGCTTTGCTCCAATCTGGGGACGAACTCATTTGCTCTGATGTGGTCTACGGAGGAACCACACGATTGATTGAGGAAGTTCTCCAACCCCTGGGAATTGAAGTTCGATTCATCGATACATCTGATGCCACCGCACTGAGGCGATCTATCAGCAAGAGGACAAAGCTTGTCTTTGTTGAGTCCCCAGCGAATCCAACTCTCAAGATAGCTGACATCGGGGCTCTCGCCGAAGTGACAAAGCGGGCAGGAACGTTGCTTGCTGTTGACAATACTTTTCTCACGCCCTGTCTGCAGAATTGCCGGGAACTCGGAGCGGACATCGCCCTTTATTCCACAACAAAGTATTTCGATGGCCATAATGTCACAGTGGGCGGCGCCTTGACCCTCGACGATGCACAGTTGGCGAAAAAACTGAGGCGTCTTCTGAAGACGATGGGGTTGAATCAAAAGCCGTTTGAGGCATGGTTGACTCTTCAAGGCATTCAGACTCTCCCACTGCGTATTCATCAGCAATCGCGAACGGCGTTGGAGTTGGCATCCTGGTTAGAAGGCTTACCCGCGATTGCCCATGTCTTTTACCCTGGATTGCCTTCCCATTTTCAGTTTTCTCTGGCATCCAAGCAACAAGAAGCCGGGGGGGGCATCATTGCCTTTGAACTGAAGAGCGGATTCGCTGGGGCCCGCTCCTTGGTTTCTTCAGTGCAGCTCATCACGTTAGCAGAGAATCTAGGAGCCACTCAGTCAATTGTGACTCATCCAGCGTCGATGACTCATGCTGATTTGAACCCTCATGATGGAGCACGGATAGGAATCACGCCTGGTCTTATTCGACTTTCTGTTGGTTTGGAGAGTTTTGATGATCTCAAAGCTGACTTGGCGTTTTGCCTTCTCAATTTGTCTGATTCCATAAGCGCCACAGGGGAGGTAACGCTGTGAGCTCTTTTGCACCTATTGCCGTCCTGAAATTCGGTAGTTCCGTGTTGAGTCATGTGGGACAAATTCGGGCGGCTGTTGAAGAAATCTATCGTCATCGGCGCTTGGGGTATCAAGTCATTGCCGTGGTTTCCGCTATTGGTGAGGCAACTGATAGTCTTATTCAAGAGGCAAGAACAATAGCGCCCGAGCCGGACGCAGGAAGCTTGGCATTACTCTTGTCGACAGGTGAGACGCGCTCCGTTGGCCTTCTGACCATGGCCTGCTGTGACTCAGGGATAGCAGCTTTCCCGTTGTTGGGGCATGAATTGGGCTTGGTCACGACATCAAATTTTCTGGATGCAGAGCCCGAAAGCCTCGGTGCTTCTCGGATTCGTGAGTTCTTTTTAGAATACGATGTTCTGGTTATTCCAGGATTCATTGGTCGTGATCAGTTCTTGCGGCCAACCCTTCTTGGGCGTGGTGGTTCTGACTTGACAGCCATTTTTGTGGCAGCCCAAGTCGAAGCCCTCACTTGTATCCTGCTAAAGGACACGGATGGTGTCTTTGAGTCAGACCCATCTTGTCCTGGGCACAACCCCCGGCAATACCGATTCTTGTCGTTTGAAGATGCTCTCACGATTGACGGTGATGTTCTGCAGGAAAAAGCTGTGAGGTGGGCGGCCGACTTAGGGCAGGTCTTTGAAGTGCGCCAAGTGGGCGGCGGGAAAGGAACGCATGTGGGCGCTCGAAAGACTGTCCTTTTTGCACCCCCTGAGAGGTTGTCGCCGAAGAGTGTTGTGCTCCTAGGTTGCGGGCAGGTTGGCAAGGCTGTCTTGCTCCGTCTACTGGCCAGCCCAGAACGTTTCCGCGTCCAGAGGGTGGCTGTTCGCAATTTGAAAAAGCGCCGGGGGGATGATGTTCCGCAGAATCTTCTCACCACGGATACCCTCGGCTCTGTGTCCGAATCAACAGACTTGGTCATCGAGCTCATGGGGGACGTTCCCAAGGCTAGGCATTTCGTCAAGACGGCTTTGAGAAACGGCAGCCATGTGGTCACGGCGAACAAAGAACTCATGGCTCAGTATGGGGATGAACTGAAGGAAGTGGCGCGCAGGCATCGCAGGCGTTTGTTTTTCTCGGCATCCGTGGGCGGGGCCGTTCCCATCATCGAGATTGTCGCGTCTCGAAGAAGAAATCGCTCTGTTGTGGGTATCGACGGTGTGCTGAATGGGACTTCGAATTTTGTCCTGGATCAGATGCACGAAGGGGCGAGCCAAGAAGAGGCAGTACGATTGGCTCAGAGATCCGGGTTTTGTGAAGTTAACCCTCAAGACGATTTGAAGGGAGAGGATGCGGCTCGAAAGCTCGTGGTTATGAGCCGCGAAATTTGGGGGCGAAGGCCCCTTACCCAGGTCGAAGACCAGATTGATCAAGAAACGCGGGCTCGTTGTTTGAAAGCGAAGGATGCTGGGGAACGATTACGGCAAGTGGCGTCCGTTTCACTTCGAGGATCTCAACCGATTGCAACGGTCCGCTTGAAGGAGGTTTCCTCTGAGTCGTTTCTCGGCCAATGTAAGGGCGCTGAAAACCGGGTTGTCATTGTCTATGAGACTGGGGAAGTGGAGAAGTTGCGTGGGCAAGGGGCCGGCCCGAACCCAACGGCTGAAGCGGTGCTGGGGGATGCCTTGCAGATTCTGAGGGAACAGCGAGATGAACTTTGTGAGGGGATTGATCAGGAGGTCGGACCATGAGCTTAAGGACCAGAATTGTCCAGCGTCCTGGATGTCGTCAGGATCTAAGCGGGGCGACATCAACGCCGATCTATCAAACAGCGACTTTCGCTTTCAGTGAAAATTCTTCGTCGGCTCGATTCGACTATAGCCGGAGTGGCAATCCAACTCGCCGGATTCTGGAGGAGAAAGTTGCTGACTTGGAGTCGGCTGTGGGTTGCCTGTCGTATGGAAGTGGCATGAGCGCGTTGGCTGCCATATTTGCTTTGGTTCCCCTTGGGGGTCGTCTCGTTGTGTCGCGAGATCTCTATGGTGGGAGTTTTCGTCTGCTCAGCGACTTGAAGGAGAGAAATCTGGCGAATGTTGTGTTTATCGACACCCGAGATCTGGAGGAAGTTTCCCGCGCTCTCTCATCCCAAACGGATCTCCTTTTGATTGAATCTCCCAGTAATCCTCTTCATCAGGTCACAGACATCCGCCAAGTGTCTGATATCTGCCGCCGACGGGATTGCCTGCTGGCTTGCGACAACTCCATTATGTCTCCTTGGCTACAGCGTCCTTTGGAGTTGGGGGCAGATTTAGTGATTGAGTCTGCGACCAAATTCTTGGGTGGGCATGGGGATGTCACAGCCGGCATTGTGGGGTGGCGAGCACAAGAGATCGGTGACCGTTTGGCTTTTGCCCACAATGCGCTGGGGCAAGCCTTGGGACCTATGGATGCTTGGTTTCTCTTGCGAGGGTTGGAAACTTTGGCTGTTCGAATTGATGCTCAACAAAAGAGTGCCAAGGTCATCGCCGAGGCGCTGTCGAAGAATCAAGATGTGAGGGAGCTACACTTTGTGGGACTTCCTAACCATCCTGGGTATGAGCTGCATCAGTCTCAAGCTGAGGGGGCAGGGGCAGTTTTGAGTTTCGAGGTGGAGGATGAGAGTATTGCCAAGAATGTCCTGTCCTTCACTCGACTATTTGCCACCACAGTTAGTTTCGGCAGTACCAAGTCGACCATAAGCTTGCCTCATGGAATGAGCCACGGGAGTATTCCCAAACACCTGAAAGGAAAGTTGGGGCCCCCGAATAATCTATTGCGCATCTCCATTGGCCTTGAGGATCCCGAAGATCTCATGGAAGATCTGGCACAAGCTCTGGAGCGGTCCACGACCAACTTGGGTGCGAACCTTAGATAGGAAGGGAGTCTGCGGAATTCGGATTGGGAACGGTGGCACGCCGATTTGCGTGCCACCGTTCTCATCTATCCTGCAAGTTTGATCTATTCATGAACCCATAAAGATGGGTTCATGTGGAATCCTTCTATGGTCACATCTCGGGGTTTGGTGGCGGGGCATTTCAAAAGGATCTTTTTCGCTTAGTCCTCCATTGAGGACTCGACTTGAAAGACCGCGGCAAAAAAATAATTCTTCGGAACACAAGTTGGCTAAGCGGGTTATTCACTCGGCCTGCTTTTTTAGTTCTGTGTCATGTTTCACCAACATCATCGGAGTGAATGGAGTAGGAGAGTGTATGTCACCGGTACGTGCCTGACCGGGTTTATTTCTTGACAGGAAGGTACGTATGTCTGAGTACAAAGAGAATCAATCCATGACCCAGGTGGCTGGTCTCGTGGCAGTCATCAGAGTCGATTTTCATTTTCGTCTGGTTGCAGCCCAAGACCTGTCCCAGGGCGATGAGATTCTTCGATTGAAGGGGGAGAGGGTTGCCAAAGCAACTCGCTACTCTGTACAAATCGGAATCGATGAACATGTCGATGGAGCCCTTGGTGTCCCCACGGAAGAGGCTCTTGACCTCTATCCTTGGCGCTGTCTCAATCATTCTTGCGACCCTAACGCCGCTTTTCGTGGTGAGAGGCTTGTGGCTCTGAGGCATGTCGAAGCTTGGGAGCAGATTACTTTTGACTACAATTCCACGGAGTTCCAGTTAGCAACACCCTTTCATTGCAGTTGCAAAGCTCTGAATTGCTGTGAGGTGGTCCGAGGTTTTCGTTATCTTTCCCATGCCCAAAGGGTGCAGCGCGAACCAATCTTGGCCGACTATCTCCGGCGTTTGAATTCTCTTGCCAACCCAACTTGTGAGGGGGGTGAGGATAGAGAAGTATCGCTGTGAGCCATCGGGCCCAGGGCTGAACGACCGGACGCTTCCCAGGAATGACCATGGAACCCCTCATACTCCCCCAACTTTTTGCTGAGACTGTTCGGTTGCATGGCTCTTCCATCGCGATAGAGATTCCTCCGGGTTTGGGGCGGCCAAGGCGATTGCAATTGACCTATGCCCAGTTAGACGGCCGGGCGAAAATTTTGGCGCGGGAGCTCGCTTTAACTCTTGCCGGGGAGAGTATTGTTCCTCTTCTTCTGGGGCGTGATTCGATTCACCTCTTGCCCAGCCAGATCGCTGCGATGTACGCCGGGGGTGCCTATTGCTGTCTGGATCCAACATTGCCGGATGAACGGTTGGCGTTCATGCTTTCCGATTGCGAAGCAAAGGTCTTGGTGACGGAGGCGAGCCATGTTGATCGGGCTCGGTCTTTGGTCTCGGACGCCACGCAGGTTGTGGTGATGGAAGACACCTTGGCCTCTCCCTTGCAGCAGGAAGCACATGAGCTCCC
>WFTN01000225.1 GCA_015485455.1 Planctomycetota bacterium
ACAAAGAGCGAAAGGGAAAGTTTGTCACCCCAGCCATGGGTGCCAAAATAACAGGAGGCCACACCTTGAGATTCCCCAAGGTTAGAGGAGCAAATTCGCCTTCTTGAGCAAACTCGACATCTCGATTCAGGGCACTTCGAAACTTTTCTTGCATGAAACTCTACTTGGGATTCTTGGCGCCATAATGCAAATGGAGAAATGAGACTTTGCCTTCCTTGCTGATGCTCACCACAAAAAGGTTGTCATAGTCTTTGTCACCTAGGGTGAGTTTCGTTTCCACGCCAAGATGCTTCAATATCGCCGGCACTGTATTGGAATGCCCAGAGACCAAAACCCGTTTACCAACGAAGTTTTTCGCCAGTTTCTTGGCGAACTTTGCTTCTTGTCCTGCCCTATAGGTTTTGACTTTAAGTCCATGCACGTGAGCTGTGGGTTGAACGGTCAAAGCAGTTCTTTTGTACTGTGTACTGAAGCAAGCGTTGATTTCTATTGATCTCAATGTCCTGGCCAGAGCTTTGGCGCGAGCTTCACCGGATTTCGAAAGAGCTGGATTTCTTTCTCCTGGAGTGACCAGTTTCTCCCCATGGCGAACCACGTAAATCGTGGTTTGGGCAGTGAGTTGAGTGCCCAATAGGGTCGTGGCAACCACAACCGCTGCAAGAAAGACAAAAAGACGACTTTTCATTAGTCTACTCCGCGCTATTGTTCCAAAGACAAGATCGAGACAAAGTTCATCGAATGCGGCCCCATGATAGCGCCCCACCCCGGCGCAACCGAGGCCATATTCCACCATCCTAAGGAAGAAAGATCAAATTTCTTATGAGCCAGCAAATCGTCGAGTGCGTACCGAATTTTTCAGAAGGCCGGGATCTCAAGAAAATTGAGCTCATTCTGGACGCAGCCAGGGATATTGACGGCGTTGAAATTCTCGACGTCGATCCTGGGCAAGAAACAAATAGGACCGTTGTTACCTTGGTGGGTTCCCCAGACGCCATTAGCGACGCTGCCTTCGCCGTCATCGCCCGGGCAGCGGAAGTCTTGGATATGAGCAAACATAGCGGTGCCCATGCCCGCCACGGCGCCACCGATGTCTGCCCATTCGTGCCAGTCAGTGGCGTCACCATGGACGATTGCATCCAGCTTGCCAAGCGCCTAGGAAAACGGGTCGGCGATGAACTTGGCATCCCTGTCTATCTCTACGATCAGGCAGCTCAAATTCCAGAACGTCGATCATTGGCCAAAGTGCGCGCCGGCGAGTACGAGGCTCTCCCAGACAAGCTCAGCAAGCCCGAATGGAAACCCGACTTTGGTCCCGCAAAATTCAACCCCAAAGCCGGTGTTGTCACGATTGGGGCCCGAGAATTCTTGGTGGCCTATAACGTCAATCTGAACTCTGCCCGCAAGGACCATGCAGATGACATTGCCCACGAACTTCGAGAGAAAGGGCGTGCAAGGCGGAAGGATTTCACCACTCCTTACTACACCTCAGGAAAGCTCATCAAGTATCGCCCTTCTAAGAACGAATTCCCCTGCGCCTATACCGATTTCATTGGCGACAGCTTGGAGGCCCTTGCGGACCACTATAAGAAACAAGGACGCGATTTGTACGCCGAGCTTGAATTCTTTGGCCGTGACCCGGCAAACTTGGAAGGCGTCAATGTCATGAAGCACGGCGAATTCCAGGAATGCCGAGGCATTGGCTGGGTCATTCCCGAATACAATCGCGCTCAGCTCTCCTTCAACCTCCTCAACTACAAAGTGACAGCGACTCACGACGTCTTGGAAGCAGCCCGAGAACTGGCCAGAGATCGTGGGCTGGCTGTGACTGGCTCTGAGATTGTCGGCATGGTTCCTTTTCAAGCCCTGTTCGAGAGTGGTATCTACTACTTAGGGAGACAAGGATCCACACGGGGTCTTCCTTTCCAAGACGTCCTGGAGTGCGCCGTTCAATCCATGGGACTGCGGGACGTGGCAGAATTCGAAATATCTAAGAGTGTTTTGGGATTGCCCAGCACTTCTGGGACTCTGGCTGGAATGCCCGTCAATGAGCTTGCAGACGAAGTATCACGACCAACTCCCGCACCCGGCGGCGGTTCGATTGCAGCCTTGGCAGGGTCATTGGGAGCAGCTTTGGCAACCATGGTGGCCAACCTGACTTTCCAGAAGAAAACCATGTCTGATGTCCATGAAGACATGGAAAACCTGGCTATTCGTGGTCAGCAAATCAAAGATGACCTCTTGCGGCTCATTGATGCCGACACCGATGCCTTCACCGAAGTCATCACCGCCATGCGACTGCCCAAGAAGACAGAAGAAGAAAAGTCAACTCGCTTGGCTGCCATCGAAGAAGGCTACAAGAGTGCAACAAGGATCCCATACAAGACTGCCGTCTTGTGCTTAGAGACTCTCGACTTATGCTTGGAGGCTGCAGAAAAGGGTCTACCAGCCAGCCTCAGTGATGCCGGAGTCGGTGCCATGATGGCTCGCAGTGCATGCTTAGGGGCGATCTACAACGTCCGAATCAACCTGGGCTCTATCCAGGACAAATCTTGGGTTGAAGAGCAAAAGAGATCTTTGGGAGATATGGGAGAAAAAGCTGAGGCCCTGGAGCGAGCCATTCGAGACATCGTCGAAGCCAGCTTCTAAAGCCCAAGCCACAGATTTTCAAAGACGAAAATTGGCGGCGTTCCTTTGGTCAAAGGAAGGCCGTTTTCTTATTCCCAGCACAATCCAGATCTTGCCGAGCGTTCGGAGTCAAGGGAGGGGACCGTACATGTTTCGTCTGGGAGGTCGACGAAAGGCAGGTTACAGCCCTCGCACTTCGATTTTTTTCTCCTCGCCTTCGCCGACAAACACCGACATGTATTTCGATGTGGGCAAATTTGGCAGTTGACCCGCGATCTGCGCCAAGCGAGCCGTACGAATGACTTGCAACTGGTAGCCACCAGCCGACAGGTGCTTCATGACAAAATGCCCGGAAGCATCCGTTTTCGTCTCGATGTCGAAGCCACCGGTGAGAGTTGGGTCTTCTGGTACAAGCTTGATCAGCACACCAGCCATGGGGGTGTTGTCCTTGTCATAAGCAATCCCCGACAGTTCCCCACCTTTCTGCAAAGTGATGTCCCCCAATGGAATGTCACCACCTTTCTCCACCTCGAGAAGGCGGTCTCCACGGCTGTCGGCGAATGCACTGTGCTTCACCACAAGTCGATAACGCGCTGGACGCAATCGGCTGATACGGAAATTGCCTTGGCTATCGGACTTTACTTTTCGTTGCAGTAAAGCGAGTTTCCCGTAAACCATGCTTCCCAGTCTCCCAAGACCTTCGCTACCATCAGGGATCGTCTCCATTTCAACATGCGCTCC
>WFTN01000226.1 GCA_015485455.1 Planctomycetota bacterium
GTCTAAGAGTTTGTTCGCCAGCTCCAAAGAACGTTTCTTCACCGTCAAGTCTTTGATTGAGAAGACATAGTTCCAATAGGCTTCATGAACTGCCTGAATCGTAGCCAAAACATCGGTGCGATATCGCTGCCGACTTTGAGATTCGGCAAAACGCGCCAATCGAATCTCGGCGTAGTTATATTGAAGCCAAGCATTTCGAAGAATCGGTTGGGTGAAAGTCACCGTCGTCGATGTTTGAAAACTTGGGTTAATCAAACCCCCTCGTTCATTGTTCTCGAAGCTGGTGCCAATTTGCATTTCGTAAGTGGCGCCTGTAGGAAAGAGCCCTTTGACCCCAGCGCTGAACCCCGCGGCATCCGCCGAGTTGGTGACGATGGTTTGGAAGAACTCGGGAGTTCCATCTGGATTGGTGTTTCCTGTAGGGAAAGTGCTTGGAAACACCGACTCGCGAGCGCCATAGTTGGCGGCGAGATTCAATGTTGGTTCAAACTTGGCTTCCGATTCAGAAACAGAAGTGTGGTCAATCAATTGATTAAAATAGGCAACTTTCAAGGAGCTGTTGTGGGTGGTGGCTAAACGCACAGCATCTTCCACACCGATTCTCAACTGTCGCGGAGAACTCTTCTTAGGCGAAACATGAGTTTCAGCGGCGGTGCTTTCCACCTGTGCAAAAGCAACTGGCAAGAACGAAAAAAACATGCCAATTATTATGATAGAGAATGACCCTATCCGAGAAAAATGCAACATGAAGAACTGACCCTCAATCTGAGCGGGAAAAACTCTGCTATCAATGGGCTCGAACAGGGTTTACGGTAGCACGGGAGGGAAGAAGCATCAAACGGGCAACGCTCCGTTCAGCGGGCATATTTGGTCAAGCGCGCGCGGTGCTCCCGCTCCAATTGTTTGCGAAACGGTTTTCCGAGAATTTTGGCCAAATAGACACGAAGCTCTGGAGAAGATTTCGGATCACGCCTGCGTGCGTCATCAAACTCGCGAACTGCCTGAACGCTGCTGGGGGTGTCCAGGGCGATCAAGGCCCGAAGAACAGCCTCCTGCAACTCTTCTACCCCCAGGAGGGCCACCAGAGATGGGGTCACCCTCGTTGCTGCGATTTTTCCAAGAGCCAAGACAGCAGCTTGCCGAATTTCCATTTGGGGGGACGATTGTGCCAAAGTCACCAGTTTTCCTACTCCAGCTCCGGACTCCAGTTCTCCCAGATAGAAGATCGCTTGTTTCACGACCTCGGCGGAAGAGTCTGACAGCAAATTGGCAAGAAACGGAGCTGAAGCCTTGCGAAAGGTCTCAACCGTGTCCTTCAAGAATTGCAGGCGCTTCTTCACGTCCTTCGATTTCTCAAAGAGTGCCAAATCTGCCAGATAGGCGCGACGGGTTTCAGCGTCAGGAAAAACAAGACGGGAGCGGGTCCACTTGAGGGCTTTGCCTTCTTCGATGGCCAATCGGATACGGGCGACCGTTCTCTTGTCATACTTGCCTGCCACCCTTGTTTGCAGCTTCTCGACCTCAAAGAGATCAGAAGAACTGAAGAGATCGGCACGAACGGTGGCCAGCCGAAATAGCTCTCGAATAATGATGCGGCGCACCCAGGAACTCGAAGTCTCGATGTGATCAAAACAGAGTTGCTTCATGGGAATTGCCAAAGAGCCCTTAGCAGCCTTGATGAGCTTAAGATAGGACTCCAAGAAGGAAACACGATTGACGGCATCACGGCGGGGAAGATCAACGAAATCGATCACAACCCGAAATGAAGCGTGCTTCGTTCTTCTCAAAAAGAGAATTTTCTCAAGCTTCTTCTCGGTAAGAATTGAACGCTCGGCGCCAATGACCAAGATGCTCTTGGATTCTTGTCCCTTCAGAACACTCTTTACCTGAAACCGATGCAAGAGTTCCTTGCTTGGGAGCTTAGTCGTGCGCACATAAGTCGCCACGACGATGCCTGTGGATTCATTAAGAATAGCTTGTGGGAACCACGGCCTATAAGTCTTTTCCTGCCCTAAAGCTCCGGGAAGGAAGAGGGTGAGGAGTAGGCCGATGATGGGGAAACGATATGAGTGCAATCCGCGTGTCCATGAAAAAGTAGGAGATTGTGTATCTCCTACCTTATACTGGATTGACTGTTAGGAAAGTTTCAAAAGCGATCAGGAAGCGCGAGCTGCTCGGGCCATAGCCTGACGTTCGAGGATCTTGGCGTTGTGGATCGAAATGAAACGTTTGCATTCGCCCAAAGTGCCCATGAAGATGTCATCGTCGCCTTCAAAGACTTGATAGTAGCGAACACCCTGCATCGAAAGTGCGTATTTGATAATCATGGCAACCTCGTTATCCAAAACTAAGTGAAACTTGCCCAACCCATCGCAACGTCCGTGCCTTTCCCTGTAATGAAATTGAAAATTCACTCAATTCCCTCAGCCATAACACCTCAAACTGTTACAAATAAATGACTTAAGGTATGTGGCATCCACTACCAAGAACTGGTCATTCATCGACATAGGGGCCATAACTCAGCCGCAGAATTGACAAAATGGTGCAACGAATCCACCTTTGCTGCCCCAACCAGCCCCATTTGGTCAGAGGTAAGCACCTTCATCGAGAGCTCTCCACCGCACCCTCGCAAACGGCACATTTCGCCTTGGACCCATAAAGGGACTTGGGTGCCTTAAGGAACAGCATGGCGTCCTTCCGGAGTCGAGACAGACCAATTCGGTAGTGGCGCTTCTCCACAGCCGTCAAACGCTTGCTGTCAAGCCTCTGCTTGATCCACCTTTGAATCATTCCTTGGAGGCAGTTCAGGCGTACTTGAGGGTCCTTGCTACGCAGCCTCACTCTTTCAACCTTGCCTAAGCCCTTGCCGAAACTCCTCGCGTGAGTCTTTGAAGCAAAGAAAAGCTGCCTTTCGCGATAGTTCCGAAACGCATTCAATGACGGAGTGCAAAGCCCGCAGCCATAGACGAAATTCACGTATGCCAGGGTCCCCCCTTCCCCTTCGGCCTGTGCCAAGATGATGTCAACGTCATCATTCTTGACACCCTCACGATAGAGCCCTTCGGAAACTGCAAAGAACATAAGCTGATCAAGGGGCTCGGATTTGATCTCAGCCCGTTCCGACACATCGGCCCTCGTGATTACAAGAGGATCGCTGCTAGGGGCAAACCCAAGGATCAAAGTGGAAAGAAAAAAGAAGGGGGATATTCTCATGGGAGTCCTCGAATGAACAAGATTGCATCATTTGACTCCCGGATTGGTCATAGGTTCCATGAAAAACCGGGGTCCCTCATTCCGCCCGCAGCCGACCTTGCCATTTGCTTTTCTGAGCCGGCTTTTGCCATGCACCGTAGAGCTTAATCAACGTTGCCACGGCTCCTTTCCGAGCGAGCTTTTGGTTTCGGGTAGATTTCCCATTCGCATCCATGTTTTCCAAGATTTTCCAGTTTTCCAGAAGCAAAGACTCCGCTTCCACAAATTGGCCTCGTTTCATCAACACAAGACTCAGCTTTGTCGCAGTACGAAGAACGAAATAGTGGGATGACGTCAGTTTCTTACGCCCAGCAGCAAGGGCTCTTGAGAGAAGATCTTGGGCCAAATCGAGGCGCTTCTGGGCTTGATAGGTATCGCTGAGGCTCCACGCTACTCCGAGAGTATAATTGTGCCCCAAACCCCACTTCTTTTCCAACACTTGGAATACGTGTTTGAGAATGCTCTCCGCTTCTTCGAGTCTTTCCTGTTCCAAACGAAGATTCCCGAGATGCCCCTCAATCATCAAGGTGTCATGGCTATTCGGGCCGGAAAGTTCTTTGCTGAGGTCAAAAGAAGCGAGAATCATGGCTTCAGTTGCCCCCAGCAAACCAGCGTCGGCCAGAGTAGTCGCGCCATAGGATGAGAGCCCAAGAGGTATCTTTGATCCGAAAATGGGGTGCCTAAATATGGGGACCGCTTCTGCCTTGACCAAGTCAATAGCAGCCTGCCTCTTGCCACTGCGCCACAAATTGTCAATCTCGCCGATCTTGCGAGCAAGATGATCTTCAATTTCTTGTTGAGTCTCGCTTTTTCCTCTCAACAAGGCAAACGTCTTCAAATAGAAATCCGTCATGGGAGGAGCCACTTTGCCTCGGGCAAAAGCGCGAAACTCTTCTCGCCTAGCACCGGCAATCAAGGTCTCTGGAGCATTCTCCCCAAGAAGAGACTTCCTGATCTCATAGGCTTCTTCCATATGACGAACCGCTTCCTCCGGATCTCCCTTTCCTCCGCCAATGGCAAATGCCATGGCAAAATGAGCTTGGGCCATTTGGAGGCTCTCACCAGGATAATGGTGTTTGACTTTTTCTAGGGTGATCTCCAAATGCTTCAAGGCCTGAGGATACAATCCCAAAGCCGAGTAAGTTTCCCCTAGAGTTTGCCGCAATTGAATTTCGACTTCCGGTTCGTCCTCGAAGGTCTTGCCCACTCTCTTCGCAGCTTGATCAAGGATCTCTCGCACTGTTGTTTCTCGACCTTGAGCCCTCTCTGGATTCGCCGCCCCAAGGAGA
>WFTN01000227.1 GCA_015485455.1 Planctomycetota bacterium
AAGGCCAAAAATGGACCAAATGGGACGTAGCGATCCTTCCGGACCGCCATGACAATTAACCCAATGATGCTCCCGGCAAAGGAAGCAACAACAATCACCAACAAGAACCAAAAACCAACGATGCCCCCCATGCCCGCAAGCAACTTGACATCCCCCAACCCCATGGCTGGTTTGCGAAAAGCCTTACTCCCTAACCAACCGATGCTCCAAAGGGTGGCCATAGCTGCAAAAGCGCCAGCCATGCCATTGGCGAGAGCATTAAGATTGGGACTCCAAGAACCCGAAGTGGCAAAAGGTTCCCAAAGGCTCGGAGGCATGAGATCAGGGACCAGAAAAACAAGGACAGGAGCCAAGAAAATGCTCGGCTTGGTCAGTGCATCTGGCAGAATCCGATAGTCGAGGTCGATGACGCTCAGCGCGATCAACACAGAAGTGATGAGTGCATGCCCCCCCCACAACCTCCAGCCGACATGGTCTAAATCGACGTACTCGATTTGTGCCATGGGAACGTCAACGACAAGAAGAACAGCAAACGCTATGGCCGTGACCGCTTCGATCAGGGGATAGCGCAACGATATTCTCATCTTGCACCCTCGGCACCGTCCTCGAAGCAAGAGGAGATAGCTTAGGAGTGGGATGTTGTCGAACCAACGCAACTGTATGCCACAACGGGGACAGCGGGAGCGTGACTGTTTCCATACACTCAAGCACTCTCGAGGTAGGCGATAGATCACCACATTGAGGAAACTGCCCACCAAGAGGCCCAAGACCGTGGCAAAGGCAATCACCAGACAAACGATAAGATCCATACCGACTCCCATTCAAGACTGCCCCTATTCTGACAGACACGAAGGACGTTCATTGTGACTCGGAGGTTTCCCCGAAGATCCAGAACGAGACAACACAACATGCCACCACAACTGTCCGAGCCGCTAAAAAAAAATGCCCCGACCAAGATTGGCCGGGACATTTTCAGTTTCAATTCAAGTGGTCTTAGAAGCTAAAGCCAGCAACAAAACCGTTCAAGAATGGTGTCGTATTGGTCAGCAAATCTGATGAGAAAGTGAAACGCGCTTTCAAGTAACGTTTGCCACTCACATTGGTCAGAGCATTGATGAAAGTCACACCGTTGAGAGAGATGTAAGTTTCCCAATCGGCCTCTGCGACCGGTGCAGTTGAGCTGTTCTTCGACGCCAATTCGACTTTAATCTGCGTATTCGCCGGACGCGAGAGAACGTCAGGGGAAATTTCAAACGCTGTGTAAGTCGGGTTCAGTTGGCTGGTGTCGTAGAAGTTGGACGTCGCAATAGACATCTGCTTTGCCAAAGTGAATCTCATATGGATAACCACAGGATCTTTACCAGCAGAAATCGGTGAGCTGGAGCGACCAAAGTTGCGAGCAAAGGGAGTCGCCGTGAGCACATTGGTTCCCACCACTACGTTGACAAACATAGTTGTCGTATTGGTAATGTGGGGCTCAGGAGTGATGAACTCGAAAACCGGATTGGGAGCCACGGGTCCACCAGGCAAGGCAACAGAGACTTCCCTTTGTTGATCCCGGTAGTCAAACGGCAAAGTCAAGCGGGGGAAAGGAACAAAAGTACCATTCAAGGTCACCGCATTGGTGGGATAGGGAGCTGGACCAAAGGCCAAAATAGGGCTTCGATTGGGCGTATAGAGAGGATTCCCCACCACCGGATGAGCCGCTGGGTTAAGGAATTCATTTTGCGGGTTGCTCATGTCGTAGTTCATGTCCCAAGCAGAGTCCAGACCTGTTGGCGTGGCTGCCGCCACATTGGGATTACGGGTGGTATGACCTGCGCGAATTTGGAATCCGTTGTAAACCACAGGAGACGCTGTTTGGGCAAAAGGCGACCATTCGATGAGCTCAAAGGTGTCTGTTAGCCCAGCAGGCATGGCACTTACACTCCCGGCACCCGATGTCAGATAAATCGACTGAAGCCGACCACCACCATTGGGGGCCACACCATTGTTGATCAAGTTATCGTCAAATGGGGAAGAATAAGTACACAAGGCAGTCATACAAAATGCATTGCCCGTATTGACTACTCCCGGTGGCGTGATGGCGAACTGCACCCGACGTCCCGGATTTAGAACGCCCAAGTTGGGGGCAATGGGTGTTCCATCAATGGTCAAACCACGGAGCTGGCTGGTGGAAAGCCCAGTCATTTGATCAATATTGGACCACTCAGCAACATTGGCAATTCCCCCAAGAGGTACCACGGGGGTAGCTGCAGCGAACTGATCTTGGTTGTCAAAGCCTTCCAAGATAGACGCCACTGTGGGTTGGCCAGGTTCGGGAATGGTCGTGAACGTCGCCGTGGCGATGACACCAATGGCACTGGGTGTAGTTCCTTGAATAGGCAGTGGCACACCACTGGCACCTTGGGGCAACCCCGTCATATTCTTCGCGTTTTCAGCAGGAATTGTTTCGTCGAACTTCTCAATAGTGAGAACAATACTGAAAGGACCACCACCAAAGCTTGGGCTCGGAGTAATGCGATACTCCCGCAAAGCTGCATCCGGAACAATCGTGGCTGGCACGATAATACCTGTAGGCTGCGTTGGAGGAAGCAAAACATCCGTGTTGCGCACCACCAAGTTCAACTGAGCATTCACGGTGGCCGGATCAATGGACTCGGTAAACCGAACGATCAGGACATCGTCGTGAGGAATGGGATCGATGCCTGGGGATCCATTGATGGACTCCAAGTAGACCGATGTGATGGATTCAACACGAGGAGCTGGGCGAGTTAAGAAACCAGGTCCAGTGACAAACAAGGTCGATGGAGAAAACTGGTTCGAGGAAGACGGTGGAATCACAGGAGGAGGAGAACCAAAAGTCGTAAATGGTTGTCCATTGATCATGATCCCCGAGTTGTTCGGGATGAAAATATCGTACTGCCGATTGCCTTCAAACCCAGGAGAGATGGGCAAGCCAAACAGAGTTGACAAGTTCGGCGTGACATTCGGATCAAAAACCAAAGTGTTCAACTTGGTCGCGTGACGCCCAATGATCCCTGGATGAGTTCCGTTAACTGGAACCACCGTATTGTCCAAGACTTGCAATGCTGCCCGAGCCGCGGCTTGGTCAGCGAAGGCAAAATAAGGCACTGGAATAATACCACCAGCGTCATTGAGGCGTCTGGCACCCTGGAAAGTCGTGGGTGTCATGGATCCGGAATCGACGATGAAGCCACCGAAGATTCCGTCATCAATGTCGCCACCGAAGTCGAACTCCAGGGCATCATCGCGCAGAATCGGTGGAGGGCCAACTCCTTGAATAACCCCCGAACCGCCAAATGACGCAAAGACACTAACTAAGTCAGTCCCACCACCACCTGATCCGCCTCTACCTCCGCAGGCGACGAACAAGAATGGCGACAACATGAAGGCAACCATCAATGCAATTGACGACTTGCGCGTTCTGATACGCGGCATAAACCATTTTCCTCCGAACATCAGGGCCCCTTGGCCCCCTTTTCCCGAACTGAACAGCCGAAGAAATAGCTTCGGCGTCGGATCCGCAACATGATATGGATCCAGTGGCATTTTCTCTACTCTATAGATAAAGGAATGTCGTCTTTTTCACGACTTCCTGCCATTCCAGGTCCATCTCGCTCTGGGATCGTCCCCGGCATAATTTCCATCGCGTTTCGAAATCCCCGAAAGAGAAAAAAGCCACCTACTCTGTAGCGAAGACCATGCCAAAATGCAGACCAGAGCGGCACAGCATCAATCACCGAAAAAAATAAACATAACCTATTCATGTTAATAGACTTACGAAACAACAACACGAATAGCGAGGCCTCACGCCTTCGCAGTCCTCCCGAAGGACGTGCGTTTTCGCACCAAGTTAATCCAGCATTTCATCACAAAAGACGCAATGGACCCGTTCTTGGGGATCTTTCCAGATCTTCTGCTGCAAATAGTCCCCTTCTTTCGTCATGACGCAATTGGGGTTGGCACAGCTCGCTTTCTTCCATTCTCGCTCATCCCGCTTGGGAGCTCGCTCAACCCGCATCATCTCGTGACCAAGAAGGAAAGAGATCAATGCCATCCGAACCGGTACTCCCAAAGCCGCTTGCCGAAAATAGAAACTCCGAGGATCGCCATCGATTTCGTGGTCGATTTCGTCGACCCGAGGCAAAGGGTGCAAGACCACGGCATCTTGGAAAGACCCATGGGATAAGAAGCGGGCGTCGATGGGAGGCAAAGCCTGTCCCAGATCTGCATCGTCCTGAGCCAACCTTTCCCTTTGTAATCGGGTGACGTAAATAGCGTCAAAAGCAATCCCAGCGAGTTTGAGAGCATTGTCACTGAGCTGCCAGCCTTGGGGATTCTTGGTATAGAGCAGAGCTTCCCGTTCTTCCCCGCTGAAGACCGAGTTTTCGTCCGCCACCACCAAACTGTGCTCAGAAATTCCTTCCATGGCCGTCAAACGATTGCGCACATAGGTGGGCAAATTGAGCCCTGGTTCGGCAATGCACAGAACATCCGTGCCGAAACGCGCGAGAGCCAGAGCCAAAGAATGAGTTGTTCGGCCATATTTGAGGTCCCCGTAAATGATGACACGAAGGCCATCTAACTTCCCTTTCGTTTGTCGTAATGCGTAGAGGTCGCAAAGAGTTTGGGTGGGGTGTTCATGTCCACCGTCTCCTGCATTGATCACTGGCACCGGAGCATATTCCGCCGCCAACCGGGCCGCTCCGGCGTGAGGGTGTCTCAGCACCAGAATGTCTGTGTAGGAGCTCACGATACGGACGCTATCTGCCAGAGACTCACCCTTAGAGAATGAAGAAGCGGCTGCATCTGACATGGTGATGACACGGCCCCCCAAGCGGTTCATGGCCGCCTCAAAAGAAAGTCGTGTACGGGTGCTTGGCTCCAAGAACAGGCTGCCCATGAGATGTCCAGCAAGAACACCATGACTTCGATGGAGCAAAAGATTCATCTTGTCGGCGATGACAAAGAGAACCTCGATCTCTTCATTGGAGAAATCGTCAATGGAAATGAAATCACGTTTCGAGTTCAAAAGAATCTCCTTCGGACCGAGCCCTTCGACAACCCCAGGATATCTCGGTTTTCGATCGCCGTCGACCTAAAGCCCATCTTATTCATGAGATTGTAGGCCAACGCAGGGCACTTGGTGGGCCCATGGGGACTGGCGACGAAGGCCGCTCCTGGGGGCCTCAACCATGAAGAAGTGTGTTCAGGGCGGCGGCTGCGGTTTCCAGGTCATGGGGGAGACCAGCTTGAGCCTGCTTTAGGAGCGCCACTTGTCTTTGAGTGAATGGACAAGGGAATTCCCTCACGGCAGGTCCAGCAAAAGGAGAAGAGAACAGGAGTCGTCGCCTCAATTCTCGAATGCCAGTTTTGTCCTTCCCCGACACCTGGATTGCACGGGGCCACATCTGCCCCAACTGATCTTGCTCGGCAAGTGTCAAAGAATCAGACTTGCTCGCAATCAAAAGAGCATCTGAGCAATACCCTTCGATGGCGCTTAAGTCAGTGCATTGCAACAAGCGGCTTGCTGGCATCAGAAAAAGCACAAGTGCCGCTCGTGCTTGGGCCTTCTTGGCCCGAGCTACCCCCTGCCCTTCAATCTCATGTTCCGTTGATCGTAAACCCGCCGTATCCAAGAGCGTGAAGGGATAGCCGTCTACTTCGAGAGGCGCTTCGATCACATCTCTTGTGGTTCCGGCCTCATCACTGACGATGGCGCGCTCCCGCTGGAGCAAAACGTTAAACAAGGTGCTCTTACCAGCATTGACCGGGCCACTCAGGGTAATGATCGGCGGTTCCGACATAGCAAGCCCAAAAGACGCCCGCATCAAAAGAGACTCAATAGCTGCTTCAACCCCAACTCTGCGTGCTTCATGACTTTCATCTTGGGGGTTCAAAGTCGAGATCCAGCCGCTGATTTCCCGCACCAAAACGCCTTCCAAGACAGACAAAAAGAACAAGACTGCATGGGGTGAAGCGGCGCGGATGAGACCGAGCTCGGCTTCTTCTTGAATAGCCGTTCCCCGACTGCTCAATTTTGTTGTCTCTGAAATCTGCCCAGGCTCAAATCCATGAGAAAGCAGCAAGTGAGTGAGGCGGCGCTCGATGGCGATGCCCCCGTGAATAGAGATATCGAGCCTGCGGTCCCGCTGATGGATAATGACTTCATCAATCATCTCTTCACCATCCATGAGATAGCCAAAGCTCAGGTTGCCTCCTCCTCGACTTTTGCGGCGAAAATGACGGCTCAAGAACTGATCCAAGTGAGGCCCAATGAGGGCAAAAACATGAATGCCGCCCACTCCTGGAGGTGTTAGGCGTTGAAAAGATTGAGTTGAAGGCTTAGTCATTGGCCTCCTCTCGTTGCCATGAGAGAAGGGCCAAACCCAAGTGAATCAAAGGATATAATTGAGGCTGGAAATCCCCAAGAATCTCCCCCACCAGTTCCCGGTCTCCTCCGGTGACAAAAACCTGCGCTTGTGGTTCGACCTTAAGAGCAGAGAATAGCAATTCTTTGACACCGCCGGCGAACATGCTGAAGGCCCCTAAACTGAGGCAGTCCTCCGTCGAAGTCCCTGGATAAGTCGCCCCTGTTTCTTCAACTTTGTGGAGCATGGCACCGGCAGTTCCCAGAGCTTCTTGAATGGTTCGAAGCCCCGGTGCAATGGCCCCACCGAGAAAGTCACCTGCACGATTGATCACATCCACTGTCAACGCCGTGCCACTATCAATCACGACGACAGGACAAGCAGCCACCCGATGGGCCGCCCATGCAGCCAAAGGTCGGTCAGGCCCCAAATGATCTGGATTGCCGTAAGGGTTGTTCAGCGGCAATGTCTTGGCAGTCCAACAAAAGAATGAAGCAGGCGAGGTATTTGCACTTGGCAAGAATAGCTTCGCTCTCTGCGGATTGACACTCACCATGTCAACATGAGCGCCGCTTAGAAGGGTATCGTACTCAAGAAAATCGAGTTCACCGCTGGGAGCGCCTTCAATCCATGCCTTAAGCTCGCTTCCATTCTTGGGAGGCGAGCTCACTGGCAGTCTGAAAAACTTGCTGAGGCTATTGCCGACGTCGATGCCGAGGCGCACACTCATGAGCGAATGCCTATTTCCCGAACTTAATGCCCCGACCAGCATTGCCGATCCCGGCAGTCTTTTTCGGCACCCGAACCCCGAACATCTTTTGTCTGCCGTTGCGCAACACAGTGAGCTGGAATTGTTTCTTGCGCTTATAATTCTTGCGCACGTAGTTGGTCACAGTAGCCTTGTTCTTGACCGGCGTATTATCAACCCGGATGACAACATCACCCTCTTGCAGACCGAATTCCCGCAATCGCTTGGGGATGGATGTCACTTGCATTCCGCCCTTAGTCGACTTTGTTCCAATCTCGCTCAGAAGTTTCTCGCCATCCCCTCGGTCGAAGAGAGATATACCTTCTTTTGTCAGTTCGACAATGTTGCCACCCCTACGGGTTTTTCCTGGTTTGAAGATAGCAAGGCCAACACCGGCGGGCGTCATGACCCCCACGCCAATTTTTCGATTATTGATCGTTTCAGGCCCACCGATCTTGACCCCGAATCCTTCAACCCAGGCATTCTCTGGATTCGAACGAATTGCCATGGCCACAGTCGCTTTGTCTTTCTCTTTATTCCAAGAGCAAACAATGCCGTCTTTGGTCACCTCCAAGAGAACGCATGGCCCCCACTTCTCTAAGGTGGGGTCATTGTCCGCTCGGAACGCCGAACCAACGCCAATGGTTTCGCCGACTTCATACCAGTAAGTCGAGAACGCCGTTGACCCTAAGGATTTAATCGTGACGAAGGCGCCAGCGCGCTCCAAGGCACTGGCACCTTTGGCGGAGACGACTTCCTCATCAGAATCCCATGACGCCAAGACCATGCCTACCTCAATCAGAGAGTCAAGAGCAGGAGCTTGGGGTTTTCGGGAGCCACGATCTGTAGGGGTCCTCACCACAGGAGGTATATAACCTTCAAAATGAAAGTCTTTGGACAAGAAAGTCCGGAGTTTGGTTTTCTTCGTTGTTTCGCCAACAACTTTCTTCAGCTTGACCTTCGAAAGAGCCGCTTCAACCCGCTCGACGTACTTGATCAAACGACGATTCCGAGCTTTGCTCCCATTCCTCTGCATCAAGAAAACAAAACCCAGCAGTCCCAAGACCAATGAGAAATTGACAATCCAAAGAATCTGACGTTGGGTGGTTATCTTCATTATTCAGCCGCTCTTCCTCGTTGCCCGTCCAAAAGGAACACTTGGCAATCAAGACCCTTAATTTCTCGATTTCGCTTGCTCACGTCTAGGACGGCTTCAAACCACTAAAGGCGAGTCCAACAAAATAATCAGAACCCCTGAACGAAACCCGGTTTAGCATAAACCGAGCAGGAGCTTCCTGAGGCTGAAAGTGTAACCCAACAGCCCCGCAATGGGAACGTCAAACTAAGACGCTCTCATTGACTGGAAATTCCCAGTATTCTCAATGGAATCGATTGCCTAAACGGTCATCCGGCTGGCGCTGATGCCAGTTTGGATGCCGCGAATAATCAATTTCAAGTCATCTGGGTTGTCAGAAGCGGCCAAAGCATCCTCCAGGCTCACCAAACCACTTTCATAGTGGCCCTTCAAGCTCATGTTAAACGTCTGGGTGCCATAATACTCTTGGCCTTCTGTCAGGGCCTTATCAAGCTCCAAAGTCTTGCCTTCAAAGACAAGTTCTTTCACGCGGGGAGTCGCCATCAACAGTTCAATAGCCGGAACCATGCCCGTAGTTTTCAGATTGGGCAAAAGCCTTTGAGAAGCGACTCCCGCCAGGACTGTTGATAGTTGCAGTCGGACCAAGTCATGTTGGTGAGGGGGGAAGAAGGTGTGGATGCGTTCCACAGTTTGAATCGCGTTAATGGTGTGCAAGGTTGTGAGAACAAGGTGACCTGTTTCCGCCGCCGAAATAGCCGCTTGCATGGTTTCCTCATCGCGGATTTCCCCAACCATGATGACGTCTGGAGCTTCACGCATGGCCGCTCGTAGCCCCGAAGCAAAGGAAACCGTATCAACCCCCACCTCCCGCTGGCTGATGATAGAGAGATTGTCCTTAAAGGTATACTCAATAGGATCTTCCAAAGTAATGATGTGCTTGTTGCGGGTGTTGTTGATGAAATCAACGATCGCGGCCAAGGTCGTCGACTTACCACTACCCGTAACTCCTGTGACAAAAACGATACCTCGGTCCAGGTTGGCAAAGTGGGTGAACTGTTGAACAGGAAGGGTCAAGTCATCAAAGGCTGGGATGATGTTCTTGATCTGCCGCATCACGAGCCCCATCGATCCAGCTTGGCGAAACAAGTTGCAGCGAAAACGTCCAGCATCATTGCTGTCGAAGGAAAAGTCAGCCTCCCCAACTTCCTCAAAGCGTTTCTTCATCGCCGGAGGAGCAATTTCCGCCACGATGCGTTCCCCATCTTCGGGCGAAATGGCATCATCAGACAGAAACAACACTTTCCCCGCAACTTTGACCGCGGGCTGGCTACCGGTCTTCAGAATGAGATCAGAGGCATCTGCCGCCACGGCCATTTGTAGGGTCTTCTTGAGGTCGAACATCAATTCTCTCGGAACGGTTATGCGATACGGACGTAGTCGGACATAACGTTCTTATCGACTCAAGAAGGGCAGAGGTTCAGCAATTACTGAGAGTGACATGGGGATTTTACCCAATCTCAACCAAGAGTAGCCTTGGATGAGAAGAAGGCCGGAAGGCTCTATTCGTCCCGTGGATTGAGAAGCAACCAAGCATCCTCAAGAAGAACATCCAGGTTGTGGCGCACAGCAGAACTGATGGCATAAGCTTTGATACCCAGTTCCTGGGACATCTCCGCCGCCACCTTATCGGGGTTTTGAACCATATCTGACTTGCAGAATACGGTAATCATGGGTTTTTGGGCCAAGGCTGGAGAATAACGCCTGAGCTCTTCCATAATGGTGCGGTAATTGTCAACGGGGTTAGTGCCGTCGATGGGGGCCAACTCCACCATGTGGATCAGGGCCCGAGTCCTCTCCACATGCCGCAAGAATCGGTGCCCCAGTCCTGTTCCCTCGCTAGCTCCTTCAATGAGCCCGGGAATGTCGACCATGACAAAACGCCTAAAATCTGACAACTCGATGATGCCAGGATGAGGCTGAAGAGTGGTAAAAGGGTAGTTGGCGACTTTTGGCC
>WFTN01000228.1 GCA_015485455.1 Planctomycetota bacterium
GTATAAGTAGTCGCCAAGAATCCCATGAGCGCAATGCAAAGATAAGTATCGATTCCGGTAACGGCAGAAAGTGCCAAGGCCGGCAACAACAAGACGATCCCCATGCGCCCAAGTTGAAAGAAGATAAACAACGCACTGGCGCACCAGCGAATCGTCAAAGAGAACCGTTTTTCAAGATACTCATAAGCCGTCGTCAGAGACAATCGGCAAAACATGGGAAGGAAGAAATAGATGACCACCAGAAAGACAGGCACGAGCAACAAGTAGCCAACAAATTTGGTCCAGTCGGTGCCAAAGGCAATAGCTGGAACTGCCATGAAAGTAATCGCTGAAAGCTGAGTCGCGAAGATAGACAAGCCAGCCGCCCACCAGGGGATCTTCCGCCCTCCTAAGAAGAAATCGTCGGCGTCAGATTTCCTTCTGGCAAAGAAAAAGCCGATACCCACCATCATGGCGAGATAAGTCCCAAGAACGATGAAGTCAAGCAGCTTAAGACCTACGCGCGGCTGAAGCTTTGTCGCTTGGGATTCATCGTTGCTCGGCTGAGTAGATGCGGCAATGCATGATTGGGAAACGCCATACCCACTCCACACCGCTGTCGTCGGTGTGCCTCGACCAAGAGAAGGATTCCCAATCGAAGAGGCAAGTAGTAGCACGACCATGAGGAGAGCGGTCTTGGGAGCACAAAATAGTCTCAATTCCAAGGTCCAACTTAAGGGACTCAAAATCATGGATCTGCCATGGATTCGATAGCCGTCGATTCGAAAACTCCTGTGCTCACAGTCCGATCATTGCTTTCCCACGGGTTCAAATTCCCCAGGCAGCAAAATCCAAGGGCTATGACAAGATCATATCCACACAAACGAGTATCCGAAAGGCAATGAAGAGTCTACTGCCCGGTGGGCTTCACCTTGCCCCTGACTTATCTGAGCAGGCTGACGCACCCCTAAAGTCCCCAGCCTTGAGCCGTCGGTGCATACGACGAACAAAGAGAAATCCAGGAAAGACAAGGAGGAGAGCCGAGGGACCCAGCCAAATGTGCACAAGGAAATTGGGTTGGCCTCCTTTTCCGACAAACGAGATCCCAATCAGAAACGCAGAAACCAATGCCCAATTCAAGTAGACAAAGAACATCGCTACTCTGTTCATCACGATTCTGCTTGGTGAACCCATGTTTTCTCTTCCGACCTCCGCAAGAACGCTCATGATTCCAATTGTCGCCGCGCCATCTCACCAGCCAGCCTACACTACTTCTTCTCGGCCAATTTCGCCTCCAATGTCTTGAGATCTGCGAGTCCGAGAAGACGTCCCTCTGGATCAATCAAGATCTGGGTAGGAAAGAATCCAATCTGCCAGTCGTCGAGTGTGGAGCCGCTTGCATCAAGAAGAACTGGAAAGGGCAAACCCTTGCCGCCCCAATATTTCTTTCTGATCTCGATCAATTTGGCATCCAGCTCCTTGAAGCTCTTCACGGAAGCATCATGAAAGGCGATGAGTTCGAAGCGATCTCTTTTGTCTTTATGCTTCTCATAGAATGCGATCATTTCCGGCAAACTGCCGGCGTAACATGGGCCTCACCAATAACCCCAGAATTCGACCAGAACCCACTTGCCCCGGAAGTCTGCGACCTTGGTTGCACTGAGATCCAATCCCCGGGATGCGGAAACAGTCCATTCTGGCATTTTCTTCCCAGTCCGCTTGGAGATGACCGTCGGGTCGACATGGATCGTCCCGAGATCGACATCGTGGCGTCCAACAGCAAAACGCCCTCTCTTTCCCAAGAAAGACATCCCATAAAGTTTATACTTGTATTTCCCTTTGGGAAGCCGAATCGAGAATCGACCATTGTTGGCGACCGTCCCGTCCTTTCCTACTTGAGAATAGTAGGATAGAAACGGCTCGTCCCCAGGTCCTGCCGACACTTGAAAACCAATCCACGGGACGCGGTCCAATGCTGGAAGATAGACACGGCCTGTGACTTCAACGGTTGGTCCAAGAACAATTTGGATGGACGAAACATCTGCTTCGGTTCCGAGGCGCTTCATGCCCATCTTTTGGCCATCTTTAGAAAACGCAAGCAGCGTCATGTGTTCGGACCAGACTTCCGCCTCAACGGCGAACGCTCCGGATTCGTCTGTCAAACAGGATGAACCAGAAAAAAACTGGCGTTTCCCATCACGCACCGAACACCCCCACCCCACCTGAGCACCGACAACCGGGTTGCGCCCGCCATCGACCACCTTTCCTGACGCTTTCCAGGTTCTATCTTGCCCAAAACACGTGAGTGCCAGGAACGTCATCGCAACGATATAATAGCGCATCAAATCCTCCCTAAATTCACACATCTCGACAGGGTGTGGCATACGTTAGAACCACATTCGTTCCAATCCACTGGCACGGCGAGCGTCTGCCAGTTGCCCTCGATGCATGAACCAATGATCCCCTACGAACTGAAAACAATGGCGGTAGGTGCCAAAGATCTTCTCTTGTCCCTCTGGTACCTTCGCGCCAACTTGATCAAGGTCCTCTTCTGACAACGTCCCAAGGAGAGTCAAAGTCGAAGCCCGCATCTGCCGGCACTTATGGAGAACTTCGTCAAAAGAGGGATAAACGTTCTCGTCATGGGAAACAGAGTTGCCGTCAAAGATGTCTTGCCAACCAGCCAGAGGATTGGTCTCGCCCAGGGCAAAGGTACGAATCACCAAAGCTTCAATGAATGCCAAGTGTCCCAAAACCCAGAGAGTGTGGCCTCCTCCATTGGAAGTCGGAGGCACCATGGCATGCTCACCCATCTCATCAACACGAGCGAGCACAATGTCGCGACTGTTCTTCAGGTTAGTGACAATGAGATCGATCGAATTCATTTCTTTCCTCAAGTTCTGGGATGAAGGGATAAGGATACCGTATTCTTGGGGCAAATGGCACTCCTTGATTCGCTCCAAGGGGAATTTCCACAGCCGGACCGCAAGTGTCCACCCGATCCCTGCGACATTTTGACTCGAAGAGAATTGGGGCAGGAATGCACTTAGGTTTCAGTGAGATGGAGACGATGGCAAACATGGAAGTCCATTCCATGTAGTGCAGAGTGAAAGTCAAGGAACGAGCAAACAACTTACCTTTCCGTCTAGGCCAGTTCGCCTCATAGATCGTTTTGCGAGTAGTTGGGTGCAGGAAGAATAAAATGGCAAAGATCAAGATCGCGACCCAAGCTCAGATTATTGACGTGGCTGGACGCCAACGCATGCTCAATCAAAAGTTGAGCAAAGAGTTGCTGATGCACTGTCTCGGTTGGGATATCGATTTCGCCGGCACCATGCGCCTCTTGAAAGAGACGGCATCCGGGTTGGCATCTGGTGGTACGATCACGGCGGGTGATGGAACGCCCATGAGGGCACGAAAGCCCACGGTGCCAGCTATTGGCGAACTCTACAAAGGGCAGGTTGCTATGCTGGCAACGATGGAAAAAGACATAAAAGCCATCGTCGCTCTCGACGCAACAAGTGACTCTTTTCGTGACCACATGCTTGGCTTTTCTAAGAAAGTCTCAGAATTTCACATCATCGCCAATGATGCAGTTGGCCAACTTGCACGTAAAGCGTCCGCTGACAACAAGATCGTCTTTGAGACAATGGGTGGGCGCACCTCGGTCTTAGAATCCTCTGGTGAGGAGATTGCCCTGAAAACCGAATCCCTCTCCACCGGGAGTGCTGAGCAAGCCGCGGCCATTGAGGAGATTGCCGCATCCATCTGTGAAGTGTCTGATCAAACGAGCAGCAACGCAGAGAATGCCGCCAAGGCGAGCGAGATATTGGAGAGTACAGAAGAGAGCGCCAAAGACGGCCAAAACAAAGTCGATGGCATGGCTTCTTCGATGCAAGAAATTAGCGAGGCCGCCGAAGAGATATCTTCCATTATCAAGGTCATCGACGACATTGCATTTCAAACCAACCTGTTGGCCCTCAATGCCGCCGTGGAAGCTGCAAGAGCCGGAGACCATGGCAAAGGATTCGCCGTTGTTGCGGAGGAAGTCAGAAGTCTTGCCAATCGAAGCGCCGATGCAGCCAAAGAAACAGCGGGCATCATAGACTTGACCATGAAGAAGGTCCAACATGGCAATCATGTGGCCCAAGAAGCCATGGAAGCTTTCCACCAAATCGTTACTCAAGTTTCGAATAGCTCATCCCTGGTAACAGGAATTGCGGAATCAAGTCAACGACAATCACGCAACATCAACGCAGTCAGTC
>WFTN01000229.1 GCA_015485455.1 Planctomycetota bacterium
CAATTATGGCAATTTCGGCTTCGCGGCCTTGTTCCTGAAGGTTCTTGGCCAAGCGGTAAGCGGCAGCCAAGTTGGCTGGGCCAGCTCCCACAAACAACACATCTACTGAAAACTGTTCTCTTTCCATGGTTCGCGATCTTAACGGGACTACGGGACTGAGAAAGGGCCTTTTCTGCTGAGAAATTCGGGTTTTCACCGAAAGTCGGAGCAACAGGGGGCAACTTAGCATCAAGATAACAATGATGGCGACCGGGAAAGAGCGAATAAAACAGATCTTCTTTCTTAATAGGTCTTCTGTGACGACTGCCCTCGAAATTGAGCCCATGGGAAAGCCCGAGAGCCTTCAGACGGCGAAAAATGAGGGTTGAAAGGACTCGAAAATCCCCTTGAGCCCCCTGGAACAGTGAAGTCAAGGGGCAGGACGGCTTCTGGGGCGTGGTGATTGGCGATAAATCCGGCCAGTATCAGCCTTGATGGCAGCAAGTCCCGCCCTATAATGCGCCACGCCCGGGGAGTTGAAACTTAGGTTTTGGATTTCTGGGTGCAAGGTGGCGTGGCCGAACGGTTAGGCAACGGATTGCAAATCCGTGTAACCCGGTTCGATTCCGGGCGCCACCTCTTTTTTGAGCCCCCTCACGGAATGGACTCTGTATCCATGGAAAACTGGATTTCCGTCATTGGTGGGTTGATTCTCCTTCTCTTGGGTGCCGAGATCCTCGTTCGAGGAGCGGTTTCCTTGGCCATGCGCCTGAGAATATCCCCCACCACCGCTGGTTTGACCATTGTGGCTTTGGGTACCTCCCTTCCAGAATTGATGATCACTGTGCAAGATCAGTGGAGCGGGACAGGGAATCTGGCTATCGGCGGTATTGTCGGCTCCAATATCTTCAATTTGGGAGCGATTTTGGGTCTTTCGGCGGTGATTTTTCCTGTCGATATTAAGAGTCGGACCCTCAAACTTGAACATCCCTTTATGATCCTTGTCACTTTGGTCTTGGCTGGTATGGCCGGGAATGGTGTCATTGCTCCCCGCGAAGGTTGGATTTTACTGGGTCTGTGCGCTCTTTTTGTTGGGGCGCTCATGTTTCGAGTGGGGGACCCCAGTGCCAAGAGGCTGGCAAGACAAGTCACTGATGTGGTCGAAGAATTTCAACCGGCTCATCGACCTCTTCATTTGGATGTCCTATTCGTCGTTGGCGGGGTGACTTGCCTTCACTATGGCGGCGTGCTTTGCGTCGAAGGGGCCAGGGGATTGGCCCTCGCTTGGGGATGGAGCGAGCATCTCATTGGCTTGACCATTGTAGCCCTCGGAACCAGTGCTCCAGAGTTGGCTGTTTCTATCTTGGCAGCCCTGCGCAAGCGCACCGAAATTGCCATTGGCAACATCGTCGGTTCATGCATTTACAACATCACTTTTGTCTTGGGTGTTGGTTCGGCTATGGGACATTTGGCGATCTCAGAGCAAGTTGCAAAAAGAGACATTCCTGTCCTCATCGTCTTGAGTGTGCTGATGCTCCCTCTCATGATCCGCGGACGAAGTTTGGGGCGTGGTGATGGGGTCTTGCTGATTGTGGGGTTCTTGGCCTATTACGGTTGGGTCCTATCTGTCTAAGAAACCGGGGTAAATATCCCGAAACTTCTCACTTCATTCACCTAACGATTGGCATTCTCGATTCTTCTCACAATTGGTTTTGATTTCCCTTGCAAACTAGGGGGTAGTTTTGACCTAGTGTGCTGTGCGCATAACAGGAGTATTTCTCATGATTTCTATCACCACCCGAATGAGTACATTTGTGCTTATTCTCGTCGCTTTCTTGGCGACATCATCCCAAGGGCAAATATGTCCTCCGACTCCAGCGGGCTTTGATGGCTTGACGGGTTCGCCCATGGGCGCTGTGCTGAACAACAGCGCCATTTTGGATTTCATCACCGGATCGAATTCAACGGATGCGGTGAATTCGGACAATGTTGCCGAAGCCTATATGGGCGAGGCCATCGCTGTTCAATTTTCTGACACCCGGGTTCCCGCGGGATCCCCTTTCACCATTGCCTACAGCTTGGGTGTTCAGCCCACAGCCATCCAAGTTCCCACCGTTGTGGACGGTGACATTTGGTTGGACATCAACAACGCCGGGAATTTCTATGGCCTGGTGGATGGCTTGGGTTTAACCCGTCCATTCCCTGATCCCTTGGGCACAACTCCTGGGCCGACCAACATCGTGAACCTCAACTTAGGCGTCACCGTTGATCCGGCAGCTTTGGGCATTTGTGTGACCTTCCAAACTTTGGTGGTGGATGCTCTGGCTCCAGCTCCGTTTAATATTTCTTTTTCGAATCCCATTCTCTTTGGCATCGCCCCTGTTGTTCGTGGCATGACTCCGCAGATTGGGGCGACGGGAAGCACTGTCCAGATGGACATTCCCGGGCAAGCCCAAGGGGGAGAGCAAATCATCTTTCCCCAGGGACAACTTTTGTCCACCAATTTGAATCAGGAAGTGATTGTGCCTTCAGATGCATTGAGCGGCACCGTTTCGGCGACGATTTTCATTTGGAATTCTTTGCCTTCTGATGATGGCATCAACGACTACTTTGTTGTCACGGATCAAGTGGTTGTTCCAACAGGAACACCAGGACCCATCGCTTTGACCCTTGACCCCAATTTGCCCGTGCCCGGTAGTCTCCGTGGCAGTGTTGTGTCGAGCGTTGCGAACGCCACCGCAGTCAACACCCACACCGTCCAACTGAACGCTGGTGATATCATCGACATTGAAGTCTTCAGCACCGATTTGGGAACCCAACAAATCTTGGACGGCTTGGGCAGCCTTCTCAATCCATTGGCTCAAGATGGTTTTGACCCTGTTGTGACACTTCAACAGGGAAGCAACTTGGACAACCTCGTATGGGAAGACCCGACGGCTTTCGGCACAACAGGTCCTTTCAACCTGATTTCCGACGACAACTCAGGTCCCATGAACAACGCCAGGATCCGCTGGCAAGCGAAGTGGACAGATACCTACAACATCGCCGTGAACGCTGCCACGGCCGCGGGTTTTGTCGGTGGCAACTATTTGCTGAATGTTGTTGTAACTCCCGCTCCTACAGTCACTCGATTTAATGTGTCTGGTTTGCCGGTGAACAACGCCAATCGCATCAATATTGTCCAACAGGGGGGCACCATTGATCTCGTTTGTGTCAACCTGATTCCGGGTAATACCTACGCAGTTGACTTTATTCCCAAGGCTGGGGCGCCTTTTACAACCAGGACGATCACTGGTGTCTTGGCCACCTCATCTTCGCTCTTAACAGTGACGGTTCCTCCAGCGGCTGCTTCTGATTTGCCGATGGGGTTACATCAAATCCGTCTTCGTGACGAGGTGACCATGGTCCAAGGGTTGGTTTGGGACAACTCGGTTTTCACGCCGACTTTGGGGGTCATGCCAGATTTGTTGTCAATTGCGGGGGTGACTGTAACCACCGCCACGACGACCGCTTCTGCGGCCACTGGCATGATGCCAGTGACCTCCTTGAATACGGAATCAATTATTTTCCGACCCAATGTGTTGAACGCAATCAACATGTCAAATGGCTTCATTTCTGCCACCGATCCAGGTGGGTCGAGTGTCATGTATGCTGAAGCATTGGGACTTGCGGAGAATTTCTTTCTCCTATTCGATAGCGCTTTCGATACGGATGCCATCGCCAATGGAGCGACGAACAACGGAATCTACAATCCGAATCTTCGGGTTTATCCTTTGGC
>WFTN01000230.1 GCA_015485455.1 Planctomycetota bacterium
ATGATGGCGGCATCCTTTTACATCATGAGGGAAAAAGCTGCCTTTCTTCCATCCTATGGCAATGGCTCATTGTGGGAATGGGAAGTTATGCAACGGCTGGATCGGCCAGGAGAATTACCGGATTTAGTGGCGGAACTTCGCCTCCCAGAAGACTTTGTCGTTCTTACGAAGCAACGCTATCGAGAAGAACTGGAAGGAGCTCTGGGGCGTCCCTTGAAGCTCTTAGCAAAATCTGGAACGGGGAGAGCGACCGTGGTAGCCTTAAGCAACCAATGAACTCCATTTTCGCCACATTTATCTTTCTCCTTAGCTTCTTTCCCCATGGGGATCTCCACGATCAGATCGCTCAGTTGGACAAGCAAGTCAAGGCTCAGCCAAAGTTGTTGTCCTTGCGTCTTCGCCGAGGAGAGCTCCTGCGTCTGCATGGCGAGTTCTTGCGAGCACTCAAGGACTATCAGTTTGTCCAAAAGTTGGATCCTCAACAGGTGGCCGTCCACTTGCTCAAAGGTCGCTTGTTCTTGGACATGAAGCGCCATGATGCCGCCGCCAGAGAACTTCGCCTTTTTCTGGAAAAAAATCCCAAGAGCGCAGAGGGTTTGCGGTTTTCGGCTCAAAACGAAGTTGCCAGAAGTGACTTTGCCAAGGCCGTTCAATTCTATCAGAGGCTTTGCGCCCAGGGAGGAGGGGGCCGCCCTGGAGATATCTTGGCTTGCTCTCGAGCCATAGTGAAGAGGGACAAGGGCTCTATCCCCAAGGCTATTGCTTTCTTGGAATCTCAGCTGCTCCTTCGAGGTTCGGTCTTCGTTATTGAAATCGAAGCTCTGGAATTGGAGAAGCAGGCGTTACGCTTTGACGCTGCTCTCAAGAGGATCAACAGATTGGCCAAAGGTGCAAAACGCCAAGATTTGTGGAGTGTTCGCCGGGCGGCACTCTATAGATCTTCAGGAGAACCAAAGTTGGAGCTGAGCGCTTGGAAGAAAGCGCGAAAAGAACTGCTCCATTTGCCCCAGCACGTGAGGCGAAGACCTAGCGTCGTCTCACTGCAGAAAAAGATCGATCAAGAAATTGCGCGCCACATCGCAAAGTAGGAAAATGAAATCATGAGCCGATTGTTCTTGCTCTTGTCACTGATTTGTCTCTTGCCATCATTGGCAGCTCAAACTCCTGTTGTCGTTCGGGGGCCGTATTTGCAGCAAGGTACTCCCAACAGTGTTATCCTCCGTTGGCGCACTGATATTGCTTGTGACAGTGTGGTCAATCATGGCGCTGCCCCAGGTGCCCTTTTTGCCAATAGTTCTGATTCTACTTTGACCACCGAACACACCATCACGGTTCAAGGTCTTACCCCAGACTCGATTGTCTTCTATTCCATCGAAGCCACTGGTTTTGGGGTCCTGGTTGGGGATGATGCCGACCATTTCTTCAAGACGGCACCTCCATCGGGCGTGGCGAAACCGACGCGCATTTGGGTCTTGGGAGATTCTGGTACCGCCGACAACAATGCCCGCCGCGTCCGGGATTCCTACTACGATTTTCAGGGATCGGGTTATACCGATCTGATGTTGTTGTTGGGTGACAACGCTTACAACACGGGGTTGGACTCCGAATTCCAGTTCGCCATGTTCGAAAACATGTATGAAGACAAGTTGCGCCAGACGGTGGTGTGGCCAGCTTATGGGAACCACGATGCTATCAACGCTGATGCATCCACTCAGTCTGGTCCTTACTATGATATCTTTAATTTGCCAACGGCTGGGGAATCCGGCGGTTTGGCCTCTGGTACGGAGGCTTACTATTCCTTTGACTATGGCAACATTCATTTCGTTGTTCTTGATTCAGAGGAAAGTGATCGCAGCGTGGGAGGGGCCATGGCCACTTGGTTGCAGGCCGATTTGGCAGCCAATACTTTGAAGTGGACGATCGCCTATTGGCATCACCCTCCCTACAGCAAGGGTTCCCACGATTCGGACATAGAAGCTCGGTTAGTTCAGATGCGGCAGAATTTCTTGCCAATTCTCGAGAACGAAGGTGTAGACCTGGTCTTGGGTGGCCACAGTCACGCCTACGAGCGGAGCTATTTTATCTCTGGTCACTACGGTGATTCAACGACCTATAACGCTGCTACCCATGCACTTTCCCCATCAAAAGGCCGGGTGGGTTTGGATGGCGGCTATGAGAAGCGTCCCAATAGCACGGGAGCCTATGATGGCTGCGTTTACGTCGTAGCAGGTGCATCCGGAAAAATCAGCGGCGGTACCTTTGATCATCCAACGAGTGTTATCTCCTTTCCGGTCCTGGGATCCGTTGTGATTGATGTCGATGGAGACCAGTTAGACGCTCGCTATTTTACCAGCGAAGGTTTGCTCTTTGACTTCTTCTCAATTACCAAGAGTGGCGTGACTCCTTTGCAGCGCACCCACCTGCCAATTCTCACGTCGCAGTTTTGGAAATACGATGACAACGGTGTTGATCTTGGGACTGCTTGGCGCCAACCGGGTTTCGATGACTCTTCTTGGTCTTCAGGGATGGCACCATTGGGCTATGGAGAACCGTGGATCACAACTCTTGTGTCTCAAGGGTCCAGTGCCACCAACAAGAACCCAACAACCTATCTGCGCCGGGAGTTCAATGTCGATTTGGATCCGGCGGATGTGGAGCATCTTTTGTTTGCGGCACTCTATGACGATGGATTTGTTGCTTACCTGAATGGTGTTGAGGTGGCACGTTCTCCATCTATGCCTGGGGGGCCCATTTCTTATGGGACTTTGTCTGGCAATCATGAGGCTGTGGCCTATGAGAAGTTCGACTTGCAGGCTTTTGCTTCACTTCTGGTGCCGGGGCAGAATGTCTTTGCTGTTGAAATTCACCAAACTTCTCCGACGAGTTCCGACTTGGCATTTGATGGCGCTTTATTTATTGATGGGGTTCGCTCGTTCCTTGGTCCGACTGCTGTGGGGTCCGTTGTTGATGCTCAAGGACAGCCAGAAAGCCCATTTACCATCAATGGCAGTGATGGCGGTTTTGGTCGCAGCGTGGACGTGCGGGTTGGTGAACCTTTCAGTTTCGAAATGCAACCGCCCTCTACATTGGCCAGTGGCGTCGCGTCTTTTACGATTTTCGGCTATTTCGGTACTCCTTCAGCCTCCGAAAGCTTCTTGTTACCCGCTCCCGTGGGTGAAATGGCTTTTCCTCCGGCTTTTCCCGGAGTATCTGCTCCTTTGAGTTTCTTGGTGGGCGACAATTTGTTGGGATTACCAGGAGCTTTAGCTTTCACCACACCTGCACCTTGGTCTGCGGTCAATCCGGGCTTAGGATTCCCCGGGGTCTATACCTTCCATGGTTGGATTATCACGAGCCCAGGTGTGGCTCAGACATTCAACGCTATCAGGATGAATGTGACCCCGTGAGGGAGTGAAATGCCGGAAGAGTGGTTCTCGACAGAAGGAATTTGGTTGGCGATTGGCTTTGTCGGCCAGAGCTTCTTCTTTATGCGCTTTGCCGTTCAGTGGATCGCCACGGAGCGGGCCAAGAAAAGCGTCATTCCCGATGCTTTTTGGTGGCTGAGTATCGTCGGTTCGCTGATCATGCTGTGCTATGCCATCTATCGTCGCGATCCTATCTTCATTTTGGCGTTTACTCCCAATGTCTTTATCTATAGCCGCAATCTCTATTGGTTGAAGAAGGAACGCCAAGGACTGGCGGGCTAAACCCGAACGATTCACGACCTCGCCGCAGCCAAGGGCGGCATAGGGCCTGTACTCTGCACTGGTCGCCTCTCGCGGGGAGCCTTGCAACCCTTCCTCACGACCTCATAAATGAGTCGGGCTAAAGGGTGCGGATATAGGCGATCAAGGAGATTAACTCGTGATCGCGGCCGTCCCATGTGGGCATCAAGGTGCCCGGTTTCATGCGGCGAGGATGGCGAATCCAGGCTTCTAACTCGGGAATTGTCATTCTGTCCTTGATGCCGGCGAGAACTGGGCCGACGGTCTTAATTGTTCCCTTGGTCTTGTGACAATTATTGCACTTTTTGAGGACGAAGTAGGTAGCCCCTTCTTCTGTGATTCGCGCTGAAACTCCCTTGTTGAGAGCTGAGATAATGGGGGAGTCCTGGGGAATAACAACTGGACCGGCGTCTTCATCACCTCCGGCATCTCCGCAGGACGCAAAGGCAGCGATGACGGAGGCAATCAATAAGACGGAGAATAGGGCTGAGATTCGGATCGGATTCATGAGGGTTGCTCGGGGCTTTCTTGTTCTTCCGCTGCGGTCAGGGCTCGGAGGCGATCGATTTCCGCCTCCATTTCGCCGATGATTCTCTTGGCTTCTCTATAGCGCAGGAACATACCCATAAGCCTGAAAATAAAGGCTAGGGAAAGAACTGTGCCCAAGAAAATGCCTACAATGCGAGCCAGGACCACCACATGGTCTGGGTCGGCTTTGGCCAGCAAGATGGCGATGATGCCAACAATAAGGATCATCGGCATGATGAATCGTTCGAGTTTGTCCATAACTTGCTGAGGTTCTAACCCACTTTGCCCTTGGATTGAAGGCCAAGAAACAGAACCATGGGGGAGATTCGAGCAAGTTGGCTCAGAAACCTGGGGAAACCATGACCGCAGAAGAAGTTAAGGACGAAGCTGAAGATCGTGCCGGTCAGGTGCTCATGCGCCTGCACAGCGAGCAAAACCTGCTGCGGGGCTCCATCGCCGCTTTGATTTGCGGATCTTTGGGTTTTGCTCTGGCCCATGCAGTCTTCTTGACCGATGTCGCGAACCGGACCACTATTGCCACGGCATTTATCGGAGTTTTGGTTGCTTTCGGCATGCGCCAATGGGGTCGCGGCGTGGATCGACGTTTTCGTGTGATCTCATTCTTCGTGACGCTGATCCTCATGACCAGTTCTGTGCTCTTGGCATCTTGCGTGGCCCGGGCTGCCCGCAGCCGTTTTACCCTCGATCAAATGATAGGCTTTCTGAATCCGTCTTTCGCTTGGGAGCTGATCAAGGAATCAGCGGATGCCTCAAGCATTTTCTTATGGAGCATTGGCTTGGCCATCGCTTGGAGTAAATCAGGCCGTAACCCCCGCTCGATTGATCTTTCTTCCTGATCGACCGGGCTATGCACTCACCAAGAGCAGCACGAGAATCACAACAAAATGACAAGCCGCCTCAAAGAGCCGCTCCTGAGCGGTTTCATCACCTTGGCAGGCTTTCTTGATCAGTGAATTGCCATCAGTTTTGGACATAAACGTCATCCTCCATCACTGACAGCCGGTTTGTCGA
>WFTN01000231.1 GCA_015485455.1 Planctomycetota bacterium
CTCCCATACCCTCCCCATGATCACCCACAACAACCACCAACGTCTTGTCCCAAATCCCTCGCTCCTTGTAGGCTTGAATCAAGCGACCAACTTGACCGTCGACAAATGCGACTTCTCCGTCATAAAGGCTTCCGGTTGCTTTGGCCACCAACCCCGCTCGCCCCGGATGCGACTTGTGAGGATGATGAGGATCAAAGTAGTGAATCCACATGAACGAACGTTTGTTCTTCATGGCATCCAACCAGCGAAGGGCCGCTGTCGTGGTCCCCACGGCGTCCCGCTCCTGGTAATGGCTTTGTCCGGTGGATGAACTCTCCTCGACGCCATCGTAGACTTCAAAACCTGCCCCCAAGCCAAAGCTCCTAGCCAAGACCCGAGAACTGACAAAGGCAGCATTGCGGAATCCGGCCTTGCTCAAGTCTTCCGCCAAAGTGGTAAATGAACGTTGCTTTGATCCGACGAGTTGAAAATCATTGTTCTCACGGACCCCATGTTGGGGTGGCTCAAGTCCGGTGAGCATCGTCGTATGAGAAGGCAAAGTTAAAGGTGTTGAAGCAAAAGCCTGACGAAAAACATAACCAGCATGGGCGATGCTATCCAATTGGGGCGTAGTCGACTCGCCTCCTCCACGCCGCCCATAAACACCAAGAGCATCTTGCCGCGTGGTGTCCAGTGTGATGAGCAAGACGTGAATTTCATCCGGCCCAATTCCCCTATTTTCACCCGATCGCTCCGAGCATGAAATCAAGAACAAAAGCAAGAGGCATAGCAACACGCCATAGCGGCCCCACTTCTTCCCGTGATTCCTTCGTGGCTCATCCACCATGTTTCGACCTCAATTACAACGCAGCTCCAAAAAAACAGACCCAGAACCAATTGAATGGATCTGGGTCTATCTTGTCATCATTTAGTTCAAAAACTCATTCAGTCGAGGCAAGTTTCTTTCGAATCTTATTCCACCATGTTCTACCGGCCGAAATATTCTTATTCGTCGTCAATCCAACGAATGTAATCGTCCCGTACTTAGCCTTATGGAAGAGATCCAAGATACTCACGACATGCTTATGAGGCACCCCAGGTTTTGCTTCGATCTTGCCGATGGCATCTTCCTGTTTAGCCCTGAAAGCGGAAATCTTCTGCAGGATCTTGGAATAGATCTCAGCAGTGGTATCTCCTCGAATCTTTTCGTTCCCAAAAAGGAACTCAGTCTTCTGCTCGATCAGGTTACCCCCAGGAACCGTCCCTCTTTTTTGCCTCATTGTGATGGTGACGAACGCCTTCTCAATGATCTCCGGTGACGCATTGGTACCAAAGTCTGTCGGCAAGTAAGAGTTCAGCTTCTTCTCAAGAAGTTTGAACTTCAGTGTAATGATGAAGAAGATCAGAAGCTGAAACGTGACGTCGATCATCGGCGTCATGTCCATCTTGACTTCTTCTTCTACCGCACTTTTCTTAGCCATTTTTCAATTCTCCTGAAAGCCAAGGAACTTGGCCCAAACTCACTCGTCCGTTGCCTTCTCTGCCGTCGCAATTTCAATCTTATAGATTGCGATCTTTGGATTGGCACAGATCTGAAGAATTGCTTTTACGTAGTCAAATGCTTGTGAGCCATCACAACGAATGAGCAAACTTCTGTTCGAAAGGTTGGGGCGTTCCTTGTCCCGATACCTGGGATTGTTGACACCTGCAGCTTCAAGGTACTTGTAGAGACCAGCAAAATCCTTTTCCTTACCACGGACGAGGATCTTGTTGGCTCGACTTTTCAGCTTCTTGTCCCACTTCTTGGGATCTGCCTTGGTAGGCACAGGTGCCGTAACATTGATGATGATACGTGATTCTTCTTCACCTTTGTCTTCTTCGCCAGCGGTTGACCAGGGAAGGTCGAGCAAGGCGATATCATCCTGACTGAAGTCAGTAATGATGATGAAGAACATGATCATCTGGAACACGATGTCGATCATCGGCGTCATGTCCATTTCGATGTCACCCTCAGGGATATTGAGTTCCCTATTTTTCTTCTTACCCACGATTCCACTCCTATTCGGCGACTGCTGTCACCTCGATAACCTCAAGCAATTGGCGAGACCTGGCCTCGCCACAAGGATTCAGGTTTTTTAGTTGCGGAAACGATCCAGCATATCTTCCGTGATAGCCCCGATCTCGAGAACGATACGAGTCACTTTGTTCCGGAAGTAGAAGAAACCGATCATCATTGGAATAGCAACGATCAGACCGAGAACAGTCGTGATCAACGCCAATGAAATCGTGTCAGCAAACTCAGAAGGCTCAGGTGCGGAACTCTGGGCGATAACGTCAAACGCACCGATCATTCCCCAAACCGTACCGAGGAGACCAAGCATAGGCGACACTGCAGAAAGCAGCGACAGCCAACTCACCTTGGAGTGAAGCTTAATCGCTTCTTCTTCGGCGATGTCGTGGGCAGCTTGTTCCATGGAATCATAGCCATGCTCCATCTTTGGAAGAGCTGCAGCCATGATGTTGGTCAAGAAGTTTGGCTCTGCCTCGCAGAGTTCAAGAGCTTCTTGGAACTGTTCTTCGTTGAGCATGGTCTCGATGTCGTCGATGATGTCTGGCGGAGCCAACTTCTCGCGACGAACATTCATGAAATGCTCAATGATGAGTGCCACGCCAACGACGGACAACAGCCACAAGATGTAACCAATACCACCACCACCGGTGAGCAATTTACTGGGCGACACAGCGTAGGAAGGTGTGGCCAGGGCCAAGAATGCCGCAGCTGGCATAATTAGCGAGGAGGTCTTGATGCGCATGATTCCGATACTACTCCCGTCTCTATACGTTGCTTGCGCGCCCCCAAAAGGACGCCAAACAATCTACTTTCTTGAATCCGAGCACGTTGCTTTGATTCGTTTCCTCGACGAACTGAGTCGAACCCAGTTCGTCCAGTTGTCTACATTTTCTTCAATTCTTCGCGCGCGAGGAATGCTTCTCGTGACTCAGGGTAAAGCCGACGAGTTTCTTCGAAGTATTCTTTCGCGAGTTCCTTGGCTTTGTTCAAGGAGCCTTCGAGCTTTAGGTGCATGAGGCCCAGAAGATAGCAATTTCTTGGTAACTCTGACACGACATTGAAATTTTCTCCGCGAACTCGTGCCA
>WFTN01000232.1 GCA_015485455.1 Planctomycetota bacterium
ATTATGGATCTGTGACCGTATAGGAAGATTCGAGAAGAGCGCAAAGAGAAGATGATCATGAGGGGAGCAGTCTATGAATACTCTAAAGTTTGTTGTGTGTTTGTTCTTGGTGATGGCCGTGATGGGGGGCGTGAGTTACGCTCAGGTGACGGTCGGCTACACTTTTAACGGTGACAGTGTGAATGATTTCTCTGGCTATTCAGTCAGCAACGCTGGAGACGTGAATGGAGATGGTTTCGCCGATCTCATTGTTGGTGCCTCTGGAGATGACAACAACGGAATCGACAGCGGTAGCGCCCGGGTTTTTTCTGGTTTCGATGGCAGTGTCCTCTACACCTTTGATGGTGATAGTGCGAACGATTACTTTGGTTATTCAGTCAGTAGCGCTGGAGACGTGAATGGGGATGGTTTTGCTGACTTCATTGTTGGTGCCTATGGAGACGCCAACAACGGAACTGAAAGCGGCGGTGCCCGAGTTTTTTCTGGTTTCGACGGCAGTACTCTCTATACCTTCGACGGTGACAGTGCGTTCGATAGATTCGGCTTTTCAGTTAGCGATGCTGGAGACGTGAATGGGGATGGTTTTGCTGACCTTATCGTTGGTGCCTATGGAGACGATAATAACGGCGCTGTAAGCGGCAGCGCGCGGGTTTTCTCAGGCTTCGACGGCAGTATTCTCTACACATTTGACGGTGACGGTGTGGGCGATTTCTTTGGTCGATCAGTCAGCAATGCTGGAGACGTAAATAGGGACGGTTTCGCTGACCTTATTGTTGGTGCCGTTGGGGACGACAACAACGGAACCAATAGCGGTATTGCCCGGGTTTTTTCTGGTTTGGACGGCAGTATTCTCTACAACTTTGAGGGTGACAGTGTGGGTGACAACTTTGGTCAATCAGTCAGTCATGCCGGAGACGTGAATGGAGACGGCTTTGCTGATCTCATTGTTGGCGCCTATTTGGACGACAACAACGGAAATGAAAGTGGCAGTGTCCGGGTTTTTTCTGGTTTGGACGGCAGTATCCTCTACAACTTTGACGGAGACAGCGCGGAGGATTACTTTGGAGTTTCAGTCAGCCATGCTGGAGACGTGAATGGCGATGGGTTTGCTGACCTCATTGTTGGTGCCCATGGAGACAACAACAACGGAAATGAAAGTGGCAGTGCCCGGGTTTTTTCTGGTTTGGACGGCAGTATCCTCCATACCTTTGACGGTAGCAGTGGATTCGATTTCTTTGGCTTTTCAGTCAGTAGTGCTGGAGACGTGAATGGGGATGGCTTCGCTGACCTCATTGTTGGCGCTTATGGAGACGATAGCAACGGCCTTGATAGCGGCAGCGCCCGGGTTTTGTTGGCGCCGACCTTACCTGTCCTTAAGTACCGCACGGAAACGACCTTTTCTCATGGCCTTGATTTGAATTGGTTCCCGGATGCCGCAGATCCATCGGCAGTCACAGGTACTCTTGTCTGTGATGGAGGAACTCCCGGTGGTTTTGGGGTCAAATTGCGGAGTTTCGCTCGCATTGACTTCTTGGCATTCGGGAATCTGCCTTTGCTCATTGCCATCGACTCTATCAATTTCCTTGACAGTCAGAATTTGAGTTTCGATGGCATGGGTGAGTTTACGATTTCCGGTGCTTCCCGCAAGAATCCTGTCTTGGCGGGTTTCGATGTCTACTTGCAGATCTTTGAAATAAGCCCAGTGATTTCCTCCTCTCCAGGATTACGCTTTGCGGTGGCACCTTAGACTTGGCGCCTCAAGCTATTCATGACTCGTGGTCGTCATGAAAGATCACCAATAGAAGGGGATCGATCATGCAATCCGTTAGGTTTGCCTACTTCGACCGCGACTTCATGAAAGACAGATCTCGGGCTGTCTTTCTGGAACCAGGATGTCTCAAACAACAACGATCATGCCGTGAGTCGGCATGATCGTCTTCAATTCTCTTGCTTAGATCTGGGCTAACCTCCCAGAGTGGAGAGAATACCGGCTCGCTCGAGAATCTTGGCGATCCTCATCTTGTGAGGCAGATCACTGGCTGCAACTTCTTGGGCCAGTTCCTCTCGCTCAGTTTCTAAGCGCAGGTATTCTACGGCCAACCGCCCGATAGCTCGTTCAGAAATTGATTCCAAATATTCGAATCCTTCCCGGTAAACGAGCCTTGCGGCCAAAGATTTGGCCATGATCCATTCTAAGTAGGCTGGAGGCATTTCGTCCCATACCCGGTCTCCCGCTTTCTCCAAAAGAGCATTGGGCAAGTGGCTTGTGACTAGACGCTTCATCAATGCGGGATCTGTGTCGTTGGTAGCGGTGATTGCGCTATGAATGGCATCGGCAGTACGGATCACCACCCGGCTGAGGCGAATGGACAACTCAAAGAGTGGTGTTTCCGCATGGTGTTTGCTCATCCTGAGCAGCAATTCAGCTTCTCTGCGGGCTAACTCTCGGAGTTTCGTTAGTATTTGTTCGATGAAGGTTGTCTTGATTTCCAAGAATTCGTCTTCACTGAGGATCATACTGGCGGCGATCTCAAAGCTCGACGTAATAACGCCGCATTTATTGGCGGAGCTGTCTTTGATGATGATGACGCCAGCATCCGACAAGGCACGTCGGGCTTCTGTCGTGAGAAACAGGTTTGCACCTTCGACAATGACCTTGCTGGCGGGAACGCCGTCTTCGTCCAAGAAGTCTTGCCAATTGGACTCATGGATAGTTGCTGGCCGACCACCTGCAGGAATGAAGGCGTCCGACTTGATGCGGTTGTGCATGTTGTTTCGAGCTTGGACGCCTTCCGGGTCACCTACTTCGATGATACGACCTTGTGCTCCCAACTTGCTGGTATCGAAAGAAGAAATGGGAAGTCCTTCGCGGAACAAGCGGAGTAATTCCTGATGATCCAAACCGTCGGGGTCCTCGCCGCAGCCAGAACCGTCGGCAATGCCAATGATCTTGGCGTTCTCGCCATAGTCCCGGTTGAGGATGCGGATCTCGTTGCCGGCAACATCGCCATCTGGACCGCCGGTTATCTTGACGGTAAAGGTGTCTTTGTCTGGATTGATCCCAATGTGGCGCAGGGAAGAATCGAGGAAAACAGTGACTCCTTCACTGGTGACGCCGTACGTTTTGTGGTTGATACCAGCACCAGGTTTGGAGCTCATGAAAGCGTTCGGCGTCGGATAGTTTCGTCTCTTGGCTCGGGCGGCAATCCACTCAATGAGATCGGGTGTAATGTTTTCATCAGGGCCCAAGTACAAGAGCTCCGGACTGCCAAAGTAATCAACCAAGGAATCTTCGCTATCCTCTCCCGGCGCGATGAGATCTAAGAGTCCATCGACGAAAGCCTTGACACAACGATTGACCGGTGTGTCCGGCTCCAAGAGAACAACAGCTTTTGAACCACCTTCTGGGATGTCTTTGTTCTTCAATTGTTGAGCGAAAGCTAAGCCGTAAACTTCGTCGTAGAGGCGGTTGACTTCCCGTGAATGTTGATCGGCACCGATGGTGCGGACGCAACGGACACCACCCCGAGCGATGTCGCGGAAGCGGACGTGAAAGCCATTGAATGAACGTCCATGAATGAAGAATACACCGAAGGGCAATTCGGGACGATCTTCAGAAACCAGAAGCTTGGGGTCGATCCGCATCGCCAAAGCGAAACGATTCTGCTTGAAGACGTTGGTTCGCATGACTCCTGAAACAGCTTTGATCAGGGTGTCCAGCATGACCCGTTCTGATTCCAAGTCGACTGTTGTCTCGATGCGTTGACGAAGGGCATCGGTTGTCTCTTGGAATTCTTCGTCCAGCATGGGACGTTTGGCATTGAATCGTAAGAGGAATATATCGACGATTTCGGACGTGAATTGATAGTTTTTTTCGGCGCTCTTGAGAATCTGGTCCCGATCAAATGCCGCGTGATTGCTCTTCACCAACATGTGATGCGCCAAATGGCAGAGGGCCATAATGACTTCTGCCCGGGTGAGGCTTAGTCCTTCGTGACGATAGGCCAAGAAAAGAGTGTTGACGTCAATCCATTTGAGACGTTGAAGATCTTTGTGGACGGAGATCCACAATTCTGAATTCTCGTCCAGAGGTTTGCCGTCCGGTCCATGAACAACAAAGCCCATAGTGTTGACCTTACCGTGTTCCTTGTCGTCCAAAACGTCCAAGTATGCGCGATCGACTTTGATTCCTGCGCGGCCTAAACGGGTGTTGATTCGGCGAAACATGCGATAAGGGGCGCAGTTTGAAATCGTGACCACCACACGGCTGTAACCTGGGTCAAGTTCCTGCTCCAAGGCGACGGTGGCCAAGTCTGTGCCACTGACCGCTTTGAAGTAGTCCCACTTGCGTGCGATTCGAAGAGGGGTCAAGACATTGACGTAGTTCTCCGGACAGCGTTCCAAGTGTTCCTTGACCTCGTCTTTGGTGATTTCTGGGTCGAGAGTTCGGATGTACTCATAGACTTCTTGGAGTTTTTCGCAGTTCTTCTCGCCGACGGCTTCAAATACCTGGGTCTTGCCGAAAGAAAAAGTCACGATAATGAGCTTGTTATCCGTTGCCGTGTGGATCTTTGCGGAACGCAAATTGAGATGTTCAGGCAGGGCCTTCATGTACTCAGAGAGAATTCCAGGATAATTCTCTGGTCCCATGAACGTCCATTGCTCGCGCTCATCATCCCGCAACACCATGTCGATGGGACGACCAGATGCTTTGGCTGCCAGGAGGGCACGGAGATGACGCAGGCGTTCCCGTGGCCCGGTATCTTGGAAATACATCTGGGGCATATTGTCGAAGAACCAGGGGACCACCTCTTCGGCTGTTTGGCGTAAACTCTGGGTGAGTTCATCGACAACGGATTGGGGATCAGTTTGTTCTTGGTTGGCTGGGGCGTTGGTGTTGTGGTCCATAACTCAGTCTTTTTTTGGAGCATTGGATGTGTCAATAGCGTGATCTTCGCACATTTCGGCCCGTCAATCACATTTGAATAATTACCAACAGTTGAGGCGCCGACAAACGAGGATTTTGAATTCACTCCGATTTGAGTTTAGACGCAAAATTCGTCCCTTGATGCTGAATTTTAGGGGTGTTGAATTTGGGCAGTATTATCTATTCTCTGCCTTATGAGAATCGTCACTTGGAATGTAAATTCAATAAGGGTCCGCCTTCAGCGGGTCAAGGCCTGGTTGGCAGCAGAACAACCAGATGCGCTTTGTCTTCAAGAACTGAAAGTTGAAGACGGGGCTTTTCCTCACGCTGAGTTTGAGGAGGTGGGCTATCGGGCGGTGACTCATGGCCAGAAGACCTACAATGGGGTAGCCATCTTGACCAAAGATGAGCCCCAGGACGTAGTGATTGGCTTAGATGACGGTGTTGATGACTCCCAAGCCCGGCTCATTGCGGCCACGGTCAACGGCGTGCGGGTCATTGGGGGATATTTTCCCAACGGCGGCACTTTAGATTCGGACAAGTACCCCTATAAATTGGCCTGGTTGTCTCGGTTGCGCAAGTATTTGGAGACGCGGCACAATCCAGAGGAAGATCTGGTTCTTTGCGGCGACTTCAATGTGGCTATGGACGAGCGCGACATGAAGAATGTCGACAAATGGCGTGGGGGCGTGCTCTTCAATGAAGAAGTCGTTGGGCGGGTTCAAGATTTACTTGATTGGGGGTTGGTGGATAGTTTTCGCCAATTGCATGAAGATGGGGGGATGTTCTCATGGTGGGACTACCGAGGTTTGTCCTTTCCGAAAAACGATGGCCTGAGGATTGACCATCTCTTCATCACCAAGCCCCTCTTAGGCCAGTTGAAGAATGTGCGTATCGATCGCGATCAGAGGAAAAAAGGTGCTTGTCCAGAGGGCTCCAAAGCTTCGGACCACGCGCCGGTGATCCTGGACTTGGATCGATAGGCCATGGCCACTTCTTGGAAACGGATCGTTGACGAGATGAACACGGACCTAGCTTCCTTGTCATTCGCTGAACCCGTTAGCTGGATCTATAATCCCCTTGAATATGCCAGACGGGCCCACAATCAATTCATTCGACGATTTGGCCAAGGCCGGAAGGAGGCCATTTTCTTGGGGATGAACCCGGGGCCCTATGGCATGGCCCAAACCGGAATCCCATTCGGCGAAATAGCCCATGTCCGAGATTGGATGGGCATCAAGGGACCCATCGGAAAGCCGAATTCGGAGCATCCCAAACGCCCGATTCAAGGTTTTGATTGTCCTCGGAGTGAGGTCAGTGGTCGGCGCCTCTGGGCGTTTTTCGCCGAGTTTTATCCGAAACCAGAAGACTTCTTTGAGCGCTTCTTTGTGGTCAATTACTGCCCTTTGGTGTTCATGGAAGACGGCGGCAAGAATCGTACACCAGACAAATTACCTCGATCTGAGCGAGAAAACCTCTTTGCCATTTGCGATTTGGCCCTGCAGCGTATTGTTGAAAGGGTCAAGCCGGAACGGGTGATTGGAGTTGGGCGATTCGCCACAGACCGGGCGTTGGCGGCTCTTTCTTCTCATAACTTATTGGTAAGTAATATCTTACATCCAAGTCCTGCTAGTCCAGTAGCGAACCGCGGTTGGGCTGCTCAAGCTCAGAAGCAACTTGAGGCCATGGGAATTCGGCTCCCATAGCGATTTGTGGCATAAAGTCCTTGCTCATGACGAGCAGATCCTTACTCTCTCATCATGCAACGTGTTCGACCCACAGACCGTCATCCACCGAGTCATAGAAGAACTTCATCGGGGGCCGCTCTAGACGACCTCAAGTTCATTCGTGAGACCATGGAACGTTCCCAGGCATTTACCGCTTTGCCTGGGCGTGGTGGTGTCCTCATCGGGGCAACCGCACTCATTGCATCGATTGTTGCTTCACGTCAGACCCAAGATGCGGCATGGATCATGGTTTGGATCATTGAAGCCATGGTGGCTGCATGTATCGCTTTGATCTCTCTGACGAAGAAAGCTCATAATTCTGGGCTGAGTTTGTCCCGGGGACCTGGCCGGAGGTTCTTGTTGAGCATGGGCCCTGCGATTTTCGCAGGGTTCTTACTGACTGCATCTTTGCACGGGGCGGGGCATTTTGACTCGATTCCTGGCATGTGGCTATTGCTCTACGGTGCGGCGATTATCGCCGCAGGTACGTTTTCTGTCCCGGCTGTTCCCACTATGGGAGCATGCTTCATGGCCTTGGGCATGGTGGCAACTTTCGGACCAGAGGTTTGGTTCAACGAGTGCATGGCACTCGGATTCGGTGGCCTGCATATTGGCTTCGGAATTCTTATTGCGAGGAGATACGGTGGTTAGGAAGGCAAAAGAAAAAACTGGTCCTTTACTTCGAACGAAACGTCGAAATGATGGGGCCAATTCTCCGGTGGCCCCAGTCCCTGAGCTCAACCGACTCATTCACGAGCGCATGCGCCTTGGCATCATGAGCGCTCTTGCGGTTCACGATTCCTTGAGCTTTCAAGAACTCAAGGATGTTCTCCAAGCAACGGACGGCAACTTGAGCGTCCACGCGAGGAAACTAGAAGGAGCCGGTTACTTAGAATGCAACAAGACTTTTGTTGGTCGTATGCCGAAGACGGAATACAGCCTCAGCAAGACCGGGCGCCATGAGTTAGAAAACTACTTAGGCCACATGGAATCCTTGATCGAAGCAACCCGCCGTCCTTAAGCCCGACTTATTGGTGAGTCGGAGATTGTTCGGTCTAAGGCTCCTTAGAAACCTGAACAGCAGGTGTGAAGTGTTTGGTTCCCACTCCCTGGATGAACAGTTCTGATGGTATTTTCTGCTGTTTATTGAACTGATAAGTCGTCACTCCCGAGCCCAACTGATTTGTCACCAAGAAGAAAGTGCAGTCTTCTCCATCGACATTTTTCAGTCCAGCCTCATCGTTGAGCCACATGCTACCCGTTCGTTCTGGAAACTTCCGTGCTTGGGCATCAAGAGCACCGGATAAATAGAATTCATAGCGGGATTCTCGTTCGCCCCCAATCAGGTTCACTTCGAGTTTGCCGTCGGCTCTTATGTGTGCGCGAACAGTTGGCACTGGGAATGACCCCGTGGCAAACTCTTGAGTCGCTGGCCGCAGGTCTAAGCTCTCTAATGTCAAATTCAAGCCCGGTTCAGTCTCACTCCAAAAAGAAACGGATTCCAAACGTCCCCGGCTCAAAGGGATGACCCACTCATTGCTGCCAATTCGTTTGGGGAACAGCCGGCGTTTTTGCCCTCCCAGTTCATCGGTTCGCGTGCCCGACCATGAGACCTCGAAAGAGGAATTCATGTCTTCTTCCCTCATGAGTCCGCGAATAACTAAGTCTCTCGGCGGGGTGGTAAGTATCTTGCGAAAGCGAAAAGTGGCTTGGGAGTCCTTGTCGACCAACTCCATTGCGATCTTGCCGTCGACAATGGACATTTCTGAACCTTGCGGGAAGACATAGTAAGAGTCAAAAGTCTGTGGCGCAGATTCAAGCAAGGGGGTGGCGCAGGATCTTGCCAACGTCGTTACGAGAATGGACAAGACGATGATGGATGCGGCAATGAGAAGGAGTAGGGCACGAACCTGCGGCTGAGTAAGTCTCTTCTTTCCGCCTTGAAACCGCACATGAGCATGGAGGGAAATCGTCGACCAGACCACCAAGAGAGGGTAGGCAAGAAGAAGATCTCGGCCTCGGTTTGGCAACCAGAACACTTCTTCAAAGCTGATGGTCAATGCTCCCAAGAGAGCGCAAATGAAGAAGAAGGACTCCACTAAGAATAGGGAGTCGAACCCTCTTTCTCGGCGCCAAGCTATCTGCGTAATGAATGCAATGAGTGCGGCAAAGAAAAGAGCCGGAATGACTACTTGGTACCAGGAGCGAACGCGGTTTCTGCGGTCGGCGTCTTGGTAGGGATGGACTGCCATGTGGAAGGGATCTTCCAGGAGAACATTCTTATACATGTTGACCTCCCCTGGGTTGGCAGCAACTTGCGCCACTGCCTGAGCCGGTTCCACATCTTCGTAGTCGAATCTCCAAAGCTCATGGGTCTTGTACCACAGGCCATGAAGTGCTTTGCCCATGCCCGTCATGGTCCAGCTTGGAGAATCGTTGCTGAGTGTTGTGTCCAAGGACTTGATACGTTTTTCGTCACATGCTTGGTTGATCTCGCGAGCCAAATCATTGTAGAAGGCGATGGCAGTCTTGGGGTCCTTGTGTTTTCCCGCCTGGGCAGCCGCTTCGCGAATGGCCTTGGCCAAGAGTGCTGCTGGTCTGCCGATCTTGTCGCCTTCGCTCTCGGGGCCTGAATAAAGTGGGCTTTCCAGGACCGGTTTCAACTCTGCGAATTTTTGGGAAACTTGATAGAGCGATTTTCTCTGATTGGCACTCAGGGCACCTAACTCATGATTTTCAACACGGGCTACTCTTTGAATGGCTCCTAAGGCCGCTTGAAAGTGAGGTTCGTCCATTTCCTCGATGAGAGAGACTCCGTAGTGCTTTTCATTCTTGGCTTTGACCCATCCTTGGGCCCCCTGAACCCCAAGAACAGTAGAAAGGATCACCAACAATCCTTCGACGATCAATTTCTTTCGATCTTCATTGAGATGACGTCTGATGCGCCAGCGCAAGAAGAACCCAAGCCCCAGGTAGGGCACTAAGCGAAGCCAGTGAGGTGATGTGATCGAAGTCCATGCGAGAACAAGGGTCAACGCGCCAACATGGATACGGAACCACTTTGTCTCTTTGACCCCGACGAGCATGAGGCAAAGTCCAATGGCAAGGACACTCTGGAGGCTAAACAGATTGGGAATGGCGAGACGGGTCGCCAGTTGGCCGTAAAATGCTGGGCAAAAGACAACACCAATGAATGCCAGTGTTGCCAGTGGAGGAGGGATTCCTAAGCGGATAAGGGCAACCAAAATCAAGGTGCTGCCGATTGCCAAAAGAAGAAAATTAAAGATTCTGAGAGAAATGCCCCCTTGGTCGAGTGCAGCTAAAGTCAGGGAGAAACCAGGTGGCTGTCTGAGTTGACGAAAATCGTAGCCCCCTAACCACCGGCCATCTTGAATGTGAGATGCTTGAGACACGAAAACATAATCTCTTGACCAATCAGGCATCCACTGGCTCGGCAGGTGGGCGGTTAGCTCCCAGCGAATCGAAAGCACGATAGCTAAGACGAGGCCGAGAACGATCCAGCTCCGTCGGTCCATGGTGCATTGAGATTTGTCGTTGTCGTCAGTCATGGTGTGCTGAGTCTAACTGGCGGCCATGTTTGTTCCTATGTCTTATGGCGAAAACTCAGTTCCCGATTGAATCTGGGCCAAAACCCCACTTTCGGCTAACATGAGGCATGACCAATCGACGTCGCACTTACCGCCGCAACAAGCCGTCGAGGCTGGATCCTCGATTGTTTTTTCTGTGGGTGATCCCAGGGAGTTCGGTCTTGTTTCTCCTGATGTTCTTTGCCTCTCAGGATTGGAGCCAACCCGTGAGGAGCCATGATGCCTCGGAACCACAAGTTTTGACACCTTCTCTCGATGGCGAGGACAGCAAGAATGACAAGGCTTTTGCAGTGGCCCATGGTGCTTTGCTGAGCATCGAAGACCTCATAAAAGATTTAGACCGCCAGGCTCGCCGCTTCGAGGGGGATCGAGTTCGTGGTGTTTTTGCCACTAAGCCCCAGAACCTTCTCAGTTCATGGGATCGTTGGACGGAGACATTCCATGAACGGATCCGGGAGTTTGGAGAGGAATTTGATATTCAAGTCGATGACCTTGAGCGAGATGCGCCAACACCGGTCCATCATGTTTACCGTTTGGTCATGCGCGTTCCCTTCGAAATCCGAAGGAACTGGGAAGACGGTAGGGGAATTGAGGGGATACCTGTTCGGGCTGGAGTTGATGAATTGTTGAAACAAGCCCATGACTGGATAGAGAAACGCTAATCGTGCAGCTCCCTGTTGACCTCATCGTTCCAGATATTCTCAAATCGTTGGCATCACGACCTTGTGTTGTTGTCACCGCACCTCCAGGCTCAGGGAAAACAACGCGCATTCCTCCAGCGTTGGTAGGGGCTTTTGGTGTTGGCCGTGTTTTGGTTTCTCAGCCTCGTCGAATTGCGGCTCGGTCCGCTGCTGCACGTATGGCGGAAGAGCAAGGAAGCTCCCTAGGAAAGAGCATCGGATTTCAAACACGTTTTGAGTCGAAAGTTTGTCCTGAAAGCCAGCTTATCGTATTGACTGAGGGACTTCTGCTGCGAAAAATCCAGTCGGATCCTTTCCTTGGCGGAGTCAGTTGTGTGGTTCTGGATGAGTTCCACGAACGCAGCTTGGACTTAGATCTGACCTTGGCCTTTCTCAAGGAAGTCATTTCCGAAGCCAGGCCAGACTTGAAGTTGATCATCATGTCCGCGACCTTGGAGGTGGAGCCTCTCCTTAATTATTTAGAAGATGCGGTGACTTTGTCTGCTGAAGCCCGTCTTTTCCCTATTGAAGTGACCCATGACCGGCATCGAGACGAGGGTCGCTTAGAACAGAGAGTCAGTGGGGCCATTACAGATGCTCTTAATTTGCATGAGGGGAATCTCTTGGCATTCCTTCCAGGAATTGCAGCCATTCGGAAGACCAAGGAACGATTGAAAGCTCTCCAAGTCGATCAGATTGCTGACATTCTCGAACTTCATGGTGATCTGGATGCCAAACTCCAGGATGCGGCAATTTCGAAATCCGGCCGCCGCAAGGTCATCTTGTCCACCAACGTTGCTGAGACATCCCTGACCGTTCCCGGAGTCCGCATTGTGGTTGACTCAGGGCTCGTAAAGAAGCTGCGTCATGACAGCAATCTAGGATTGGATCGGCTCGAGGAAGAGAGAATCAGTTTGGCTTCAGCCCGTCAGCGGAGTGGGCGGGCTGGTCGGGAAGGCCCAGGATTCGTGAAGCGTTTGTGGACTCAAGTTGATGAGCGGCAAATGCCAGAGCAGGACGAGGCAGAAGTCTACAGGTTGGAATTGGCGAATGCGATTTTGCAAATTCTCTCCTGGGGGGCACCTTCCGTCGACGACTTCGACTGGTTTGCTTGCCCGCCGAAGAAGAGTCTCCAGGAGGGTGTTGGTCTCTTAGACCGTTTGGGTGCCATTGAGACCGATCTCGAAACTGGAAAACTATCATTGACCAAGTTGGGACAGGGGCTCTGCTCTTTGCCCATTCATCCTCGTCTGGGTGTGCTCTTGCATGAGGCCGATGCTCGAGGGGTCGGAGACCTTGGGGCATTGGCTTGTGCACTACTAAGTGAACGCGATCTCTTGAGTATGGATCAGCGTCGCGGTTTGGGACAGAAGCTTGCGGCGCCTTCTGATCTGCAATTGCGAATCGACCTTGTTGAAAGTGATGATCGACAGATCCACCGAGGCGGGCGTGCGCGGGTGCGAAAGGTAGCCAAGCAACTGAGGCGCTTCCTTGGAACTCACTCCGGCCCAAAGCCTACTCATGCCGCTGAAGCGTTGTCTAAGGCCGTTCTTGCTGCCTTTCCCGATCGTCTAGCGAAAAGGCGAGATAAGGATAGAACTCGCGGGCTTATGGTGGGGGGCAGAGGTGTTCAGATATTAGAAGAAAGCGTGGTCAAAGATGGAGATCTCTTTTGTGCCTTACGCTTGTCCGCTGGCAGAAGGGGTAAGGGTTCTGATTCCCCAGTGACTTGGCTCCAATGGATTGATGAATCTTGGTTGGAGGAAGATTTTTCTCATGGGCTTCGGACCAAGGATGAAGGGGCCTTTGATGAAGCTAAGGGGAGGGTCATTTTTGTCCGACGCAAACGATTCTTTGATCTCATCCTCGACGAGCGCCAGGTCAATGTGACAGATGGGGCGGCAGCAGGTGAGATTTTGGCCCAAGCAGTTCGCCAGCACGACCAGACCATTCTTGCGAGAATCGTTGACCGTAAGACAGATTCTTTGCTGCAGAGGCTGGCGTTCCTGAGGGAACATAGTCCGGAGTTTCCCTGGCCGAAATTCGAGGGAGCAGACTTGATAGAACTCATTGTGAGCTTGTGTCCCGGGAGGTCGCGGTTTTCTGAACTTGAACCCCAAGACCTGCGTCGCATGATTGAAGCCTCCATTGGCTTTCAACTCATGACCCGACTCAAACAGGAAGCACCGGTGGAATTTCAGCTTGAGAATGGTCGGAAGCTCAAAGTCGCTTACACCCCCGGTGCCCCTCCTACAATCTCTTCTAAGGTGCAGCATTTTTTCGGTCAGTGGGAAACCCCTTCGTTTGTGGGGGGGCGGGTCAAGGCGCGTGTCGAGTTGTTGGCCCCTAATAGGCGACCGGTTCAGATCACCTCTGATCTGGCGAACTTTTGGCGAACCACTTATGCTCAAGTCCGAAAGGACCTGCGGGGGCGCTACCCAAAACATGACTGGCCAGAAAATCCACCGGGGTCATGAGGTCGGTTGTGAGCATCCCCATGACCGTTGCCTCAAGGAAGGCACAAGGGCCGCAATCTCGTGAATAGGGCGGTCTGTCAGCGAATATGTCCCACGGCCTGACGTTGCCCTTCGGCTGTGCTATCCTCTGGCGAATCGTACGAGGAGTCAATTGGTGAAGTTGGTGTTGATCTTGATTGGACTGAACGCCTTGGGAGCTTGTGTTGGACCATTGCCGGCGCCTACCCCCCCAGGACAACTTTCGGAAACGGCTGGCGGTGTCATTTACGTGGACATCCCTCGACCTTTGCATGAGGTCAGGGAATTCTTTGAATCCCGCGAAAGTGAGACTGCTGCAAGTGGTACCGAAGGCGTTTTTCTTTTGTTCGCTGATGACCATGTGATTCAAATCGAAGTGACTTTGATTTCAGATAAATTGACCCAACTCCGCATTGAAGATCAAAGGGATGACAATGAATTGGTGGGGCCTAACGGCCTTCGTCGTTGGAGTCGCGCCTTGGTCAAGGATCTTTTGCCATGAATGATGCCAAGGTAATCCATGAGAAAGGTCTAATGATTCCCCTCATGGGTCTATCTATAGCGGCTCTGGCAGCTCAGATCTTGATGGTGCGAATTTTCTCATTCACGATGAATCATGGTTTCGTCTACATGGCGGTTAGCCTCGCTATGCTGGGGTTCGGAATCTCTGGGACGTTATTGTCTTTAGTGCCGCAATTGAAACAGTCGTCGCCTCGGTCATGTTTGCAGTTTTGTTGCCTTGGATTCTCCCTATCACTTGTGGCGTCCATGTATGTTTTTGGTCGATTTGCGTCCTTGGCGAGCCCCGCATCGGGTTTGAGCTTGATGTCGCCTTTGGCGGCTCGTCTCCTCTTACTTTCCTTGCCCTATGTGTTTGCCGGCCTTGGGATTGCTGTGGCTCTCTTGGCGCGCAAGGAAGGTGTGGGGCTTCGTTATTCTGTGAATCTGGCCGGATCTGGCCTGGGTTGTTTGCTCGCCTATCCTCTGCTGACGACATGGGGGGCTGAAGCAGGACTCTTGGTCTTGGGGGCTTTAGTTTGTTTCTCTGGCGTTTTTTTGGGCCGGCTCTTTTGGCGACTCATTCTGCTGGCCGGGGCTATTTCCTTCTTGGCATTCATTCCTCATGCTGTTGATCTCTTTGCTTTCTCCCCTGACAATGCTGATC
>WFTN01000233.1 GCA_015485455.1 Planctomycetota bacterium
CGATAGAGATACGGTCGGCATCTACACCGAAAGCATCACTCACTGCCTGGAGCCCAAGTTCTTCTACTTTTTTTAACAGCATGCTTTTTCCCACTTTCTGTTTGATTCTACCCTCACAGGTTGAGGCTCAAAAGTGTGCTCTTGGCCGAGTTCGGTATAAGGAAATCATGCTCGAAGAAATCCTTTATTCCCGGGGTGTGGAAATCCCTTCAGGTTATCCCTTGTCCCAGCTCCCTGTGAGGGAATCTGAGGCCACGGTCTTGCTGTGCACACCAAAATACTTCGACGTCTCAAGCGCTATCAATCCCCATATGGTGGACGATCAGGGGCGCTTGAATGTTGTGGACAGAGTTCTGGCCCAAAAACAGTGGGATTCTCTGGCTGGACTTCTCAGCGATTTGGGCCTGCATGTGGAAGTCATTGAAGGGGAGCCAGGATTGCCAGACATGGTGTTTGCCGCCAACCAGAGTTTCCCTTTTCGCAGGAAAACGGGTGAACTTTGCGTCCTACAATCTGTCATGAGAGCCCCAGAAAGGCGAGCCGAGGTCGAATTCTATCGAGCTTGGTATGTGGACCATGGGTTTGAGGTCGTTGACTTCCCCGTTCCTCAGGGCGCGTCATTTGAAGGCATGGGAGACCTGCTTTGGCATCCGAGTCGTCGGCTTTTGTTCGCTGGCGTGGGGCCTCGAACCTCTCGTGTGGTGGTGGAGGCCTTGCCCCAGGCTTTGTCGATGCCAGTTCTGGCTTTGGAGTTGATGGATCCCAAGTTCTATCACTTGGACACGGCTTTGGTCCCCTTGGACGATGAGCGCGTTCTGATCCATCCCCCGGCATTCTCTGCAGATGCCCTTTCTCTGCTTGAACGCATCTTTCCTAAGTTCTTGATTCCTCCCGTTGAGGAAGCCCAAAGAGGATTCGCCTGCAACGCTCTTTGCTTGCCTGGTAAAGGGGTGATTTTGGATCAAAGTTGCCCAGGAACCGTGAATTTGTTGGAGAACGCCGGGTTTCGAACCTATGTGGTCGACACCTCAGAATTTAAGAAATCCGGTGGGTCTGTGTTTTGCTTGAAGATGATGCTTCCAATGGATGAGTTCGGTCCAGCGGAGAATCCCAGTGAATAAGCAGAGCCAACTTGCGGGTCTTATGGGCCAGTGCTATCTTCCGCCGCTGTAGAGCCTCTATAGCAACCCTCAGATCAATCTGGGATTGGGCCCAAATGGGCCGCAAATGCACGCTTTGTGCCACTCGTTTATTCCTGAAACAGGGCTATTTTTGCTCATGGACATTCGCAACGTCGCCATCATTGCTCACGTCGACCACGGTAAGACCACTTTAGTGGACGGCATGATTCAAACTGCCGGGCTTTTTCGCGACAATCAGCAAGTTGATACATGTATTTTGGACAACAATGACTTGGAGAGAGAACGGGGTATCACCATCCTCTCAAAGAACATCTCTGTCACCTATAAAGACGTTAAGATCAACGTCATCGACACTCCTGGGCATAGTGATTTTGGTGGTGAGGTTGAGCGGGTCTTGAAGATGGCCAATGGCGTTTTGCTTTTGGTCGACGCATTTGAGGGCCCCATGCCTCAAACACGATTTGTGCTGCGCAAAGCCCTCGATCTGAATCTGCGGCCTATCGTTGTCATCAACAAAATTGACCGTCCTGATGCTCGACCTGATGTGGTTCTGGACAAAGTGTTCGATCTCTTTGTCGCTTTGGATGCCAACGACGAACAACTTGATTTTCCTGTGATCTACGCCTCTGGGCGGGATGGCTACACACGCTACGAGCACGAGGATGACAATGATAATTTCGAGCCCCTGTTCGAGACCATCGTTAAGTATGTCCCGAAGCCCGATGCCGATCCTGATGGCCCTTTTCAGATGCTCGTCACCTCAGTGAAATACAGCGAGTTCACCGGGCGTGTTGCCATTGGTCGCGTTTTTCGGGGAACCATCAAGCGTGCCCAAAAAATCGCATTAGTGAAGAGTGGCGACGTTACGTTCTCTGCGGCTCCCAAGAAGATCATGACTTTCGAAGGTCTCGGACAAGTCGAAAGAGACCTGATCATTGCTGGCGATATCGCGGCTCTTGAAGGCATCAACAACGTCGAGATTGGCGATACCCTTTGCGATCCAGAAAACATCGACGCGATTCATTCCCCCAATGTCGACCAGCCAACTCTGTCTATGGTCTTTCGAGTCAATGACAGTCCGTTTGCCGGAAAGGAAGGCGAATTCGTCACTTCTCGTCAAATTCGCAATCGTTTGATGCGAGAGCTGGAGCGGGATATCGCTATTCGCGTTGAGGACACGGATCGAGCAGAAGTTTTCAAAGTGTCAGGGCGAGGCATTCTTCACTTAGGCATTTTGGTGGAGAACATGCGCCGGGAAGGCTTTGAGTTTGCTGTGGGTAAACCTCAGGTCATTATGAAAGAAATCGGGGGCAAGTTACATGAACCCATCGAAACTTTGGTTGTTGACTGTCCGGACTTGAGCTGTGGCAAGGTGATTGAAGAAGTGGGTAAACGCCGGGGTGAGATGGTGAACATGGTTTCGGGCCAAGGGCTCACAAACTTGGAGTTCTCTATTCCGGCTCGTGGTATCATTGGCCTGAAGACTAGGCTTCTGAACTTGACTGCTGGCGAAGCTACAATGAGCCATTTGTTCAAAGCTTGGGAAGCCCACAAAGGTGAGCTGCCAAGACGTGCTAATGGTGTGATTGTTACTTCCGAAAGTGGTGTGGCCGTCGCCTATGCCTTGTTCAATTTGAAGGACCGAGGTTCATTCTTTGTCACCCCCCAAACAGCCGTTTATAAGGGCATGATTGTTGGCGAGCACGCTAAAGACAATGATATTGATGTCAATGTCACCAAAGAAAAGAAATTGAGCAACATGCGATCATCTGGGGCTGACAAGAAACTGCTTTTGTCGCCGCCACGGGAATTCTCTTTGGAAGAAGCTCTCGAGTATATCGAAGATGATGAACTCGTTGAGATCACACCCAAGTCGATTCGTTTGCGCAAAATGGCTTTGGTGGCCAAGACCCGAAAGCGATAAAAGAACCATCTTGCGGCCTCGCCAGGCGTCGAGGTCGGGAGAAAAGGGCAGCAAAATTCTCTGAAATGGACCGTTTGCCTACCCAAACATTTATTTCTTGGTGTACGATTCGGTGGGGATTCTCACGGAAGACCCGTGTGTTGAACAGGTTAGAATCTTTCAAGGAAATCGATCATTTGCAGTTTTCTTCTTGAGCCATGCCCAATTGCTAGGTTATAGAAGATCAGACGAGACCTTTGTCCCACCCACCAAAAAAGTTTCGCAGACGGTGAGCGGCTTGGAATGCCAATCATACTGTTTCGAGAATTGCTTCGTTTTTGGTCGGGGGCATGAAGTAGGATCTGGATAGATCACACAAACTCCGAAAAATCGATGCGCTGACAATGCTCGATTTTCGATGCGGCTCTAAGTCCAATTCATTGCCAGTGGGCAGGGGATTGAGGAAGCCAAGGAAAGACCAAGAGAGAATTCGGCACGAACGCATGCTCAGCTTCGCTGATCGTGATACGGTTTTAGGGCAAACGAAGTCAGTCCCTCACCTCAGGTTCGAACGAATAACTGAAATGACGCCCGGCAGTTTTTTTCGCTTATGATGAAGCGAGGGATTACCTTGGGCTTGGCGTCCCAATTGATCAGGAGACGATGCTTTAAGCATCAACCAGCAAATGGTGCCAACAGGGCGCCTTTGGATCACGAAAATACAAACCTACGATCATGATTTGAACGACTGAGCTACGTATTGGGCCCGTCCTCCATTCATAACCATAGGTGTTTAAGAATTTGTTTTGTTTAGGATTGAATCAAAGTGGACGAAGCCAGAGAACGGGAAGATAACGCAGGACAACAGGGCGGCGAAAGCAAAGGGCCCCGTACAAAAGGGCGATCACGAGGTCGTCGTTCAAACCGCGGTCGCAGACCCAACGGGAATGAACAACAAGGCGGAAACCAAAACGCGGAACGTTCCGATTCCGACAGGCGCCCCCAACGGTCCGAGCAAGAGCGTGGCCCGGCCAATCGGAACGACTCTGACTCCCAGAACAACCGCGGCGACCAAAATCAAAACCGCAACCGCAATCAAGGCGGCAATCGCAGGCGTCGAAACAGCAACAATCGTAATAACAACAACCGCAATAACAATCGGGGCCGCCGAGGCAGAAACCAAGAGCGCATGGACACTCAGAATGTCCCTGAAGAGCTGCTTGAGCGTCGAACCGGTCTGATTGAAATCATGAAGGATGGCTTTGGTTTCATCCGGTTCTCTGAGAACTACTATCTGCCCAACGATAAAGATGTCTATGTACCGACGAATCTTGTGCGTAAGTATCGCATTCGTTCTGGCAGTATGATCGAAGGGGATGTGGCTCCGCCAAGAAAAAAGACACAAAAGCCAACGTTACACAGGGTTCTCAAGATCAACGAGAAGGATCCAGAGTTGCATGATGACGAAGTTCTGTTTAAGAACCTCATCGCTTGTGACCCAGAAGAGCGAATCGGTTTGGAGACGGCCATCGATCCGGATGTCTCCATGCGAATCGTTGACTTGCTGACACCCATTGGGTTCGGACAACGGGCTTTGATTGTCGCACCTCCCCGTACGGGCAAGACGGTGATCATGCAAAAGATGGCAAACGCAATTGCGGCCAGTCATCCCAAAGCGAAGGTGATTGTTCTTTTGATCGACGAGCGTCCTGAAGAAGTGACTGACTTCAAGCGCAGTACAAATGCTGAAGTCATCGCCAGTTGCTTGGATGAAGGCACGGCTAATCATGTTCGTGTCACTGAAATCGTTCTCGAAAAACTGAAGCGTCAGGTGGAAGCCGGGCACGATGTGGTTTGCCTGCTTGATTCCATCACCCGACTTGGCCGGGCTTACAACAATGAAACCAAGCACAGTGGACGTATTCTCTCTGGTGGTGTGGATGCCAAGACATTGGCCAAACCAAAAGCCTTCTTTGGTGCTGCTCGCAAGATTGAGAACGGTGGCAGTATCACCATTATCGCCACAGCTTTGATTGAAACTGGAAGTCGAATGGACCAAGTGATCTTTGAGGAATTCAAAGGTACTGGCAACATGGAGCTCATCCTGTCACGGAAGCTGGCTAATAACCGGGTATTTCCTGCTATTGACATAGCCGCTTCTGGCACCAGGAAAGAAGAGAAGTTGTTGGGAGAAGGGACACTGCGCAAGGTGACGGTCCTGCGGCGGGTCTTGAATCAACTCAAGCCATCTGAAGCTATGTCATTGTTGATCGAACGTATGGAGAAAACGAGTCATAATGACGAGTTCTTGGCCAAGTTCGATGTGGGTGGCTAAGAGATCCAGCTTGGGAGGGAAAATGGCTATGTGGCTGATGATTTCCTCCCGAAGCCCTAACATCTGAAACACGAAAAAAAGCCCTCGACCAAATCGGTTCGAGGGCTTCTGCGTTTCCAATTGGGGTGGGGCGCTTATTTGGGCGTCAAGCGCCGTCCAATACGACGACGACGACGAATAATGGCGCGGCCTCCACGTGTTTTCATGCGAGCGCGGAAACCGACCTTACGTGAGCGCTTGCGATTACTCTTACGAATACGAATCTTCATTGTTTGAAGTCCTTTTCAGCAAAGGGCTTAGACCACTATGCCCCGATTATTTGTTCTATGGCCCGGTATTCAGGCGGGGGGATTATAGCAGGGCAAATGCCCGCATCAAGATCACAGTTTACACTGCTTTCTTTGTTTCTTCGCAGGTTCTGAGAGCCCCCGTGCCGATAGTGAATATATATTTATGGCCAAAATCTATGGCTTGATAGGCATAATGACCCGGAGGAAGTGGGTCATAGGCTAGGGCAGGATCCGAATTATGCGCGTCATCACCTTTTTGATTATTTCTGTCAGCCTTGGGCTGATTTTTCTCGCAGCCGTTCCCCAAATCGGGAATGGAGGTTTTGAGATGGCCACCACGCCTCCCGCCGCCTCGGTTCCGGGCTGGTCCCAGGTGACAGCCCAAGATGCTCAAGTTTTAGGAGATGGCAGTACGGATGCCAGTATGCCCAAAGAAGGTTCGAGTTGGTTAACATTCTCAGGGGCTGGATCTACCAATGCCACCAAGCCCTCTGTGATGAATGGTTTCGGTAATCCACCTCAGAACGTCGTTTCTGTGGGGGAGAGTTTTACTTTGTCTGGCACTGTGACCAAGCTCGAAATTGATGCTGCTTTTCTGTCGAATGAGTCTCCCGGTAGCATTTGGGAGGATTTCCTGAGCATCGATTTGAGCGATGGCGTTTCTAATCTGAATATCCTGTACTTAGACATCAACTCGCCCATGCCTCAAACGAGCCAACTCTTCAACCAGACAATCACACAGACTGGTATGAAGACCACCGCCGTTAAACATCGCTCCATTGATATTCCAGCTTATTTCCCCCAGGCCACCGACCAAACAACTTTCACGCTGACCCTCTCTGTGGGCAATGCCGTTGATTCTTCTTTGCCTTCTCGGGCCTATTTCGATGGCGTTCGCTTCGTCACGGGTTCACCCATCCCAGCGGCGATTCCAGCGGCTTCGATTCGCGTTGATGCTTTAGCGAACGGTGACTGGCGCTTTGTGGCTGATGCCCCTGCATGGCCCGGAGGCATCATTTACAACATCTTCTCCGGGAAAGTGACTCAGCCTGTGGGCAGTGGGCCTTTCGCAGGAATCTTCCCAGATGGGTCGACCTACTTCACCATGAATGCACCCCTGGGAATGCCCCCTTTTCATGTTGGGTTGGATGGCCAGGGGCACTATGAATTCGTGATTCCAGCATGGGCAGCCCCCAATATCACCGCTGATTGTTTCATGGCTGTCTTTTACGCTGGTTACTTGGTGGAAATCTCGCCGGTTATTCGCCACACCTATTGACCAGCGGCGGGGACATCTTGCTAACTGGCAGGTTAGTTGTCCTCTTTCCACCATGGGAATCGCCAAATGAGGGCCAAATTCACCGGAAATACCTGCTTTTTCTGTTACTTCGCCAATACGCCATCGTCTCAGTCTATGATGAGTCTGGAGCGATCAGAGTTTGGGGAAGTCCATGTTTTCACGAAATCGGCGACTTGAGACGAAGAAAGCAGGCTCTTCTGTTTCTTCCCATCACATCGATGACCTCATTGAGCGCCATTCTCGGGAAATTCAGGTCTTTCTCTACAAGTTGTGCGGCAATCATCATGATGCTGAAGAATTGGCTCAGGATGTGTTTGTAAAGGCCTTTCGCAAGCTTCCGACTTTGCGGGAGAAAGGGGCGACCAGAAGTTGGCTTTACACCATAGCGGTCAATCATTTCAACGATTGGATCAAGCCTAAGAAACGTGCCATCCTGCGGACCATTTTGGAGATTGAGGAACAGACTCTCCAAGCGGATGGGCAAGAGCCTCCCCAGCAGGCCGCCATGACCCACGAACTTTCAGAGTGGCTCAGGGATGCCACCATGAGGCTTCCTGAGCGCCAACGGACTGTACTCTTGCTTTTCGGTGCTACGGGCTTCGACTACCAGGAGATTGGCAAGACCCTGGACATCAGTGTTGATGCGGTCAAAATGAGTCTCTTTCATGCCCGGGAGAAACTCAAGGAACAAGTAGATCGGTATCTAGGTAAATGAGCAACTGCCCGGAAAAAATAGAGCTCTACGGCTTTGTCGATGGTGAGCTTTCCCAGCTTCGCTGGCAGCTTGTCGACGATCATTTGCCTAACTGCCCTGTCTGCCGGGATGAAGTGCGTGCTATTGCAAGGCTAAATCGCCAGCTTCACCGAGGCGTACCAGTTGATCTTCCTGAAGACTTCGAGCGCTCCTTTCGTGATTCCTTGATGGCGCGCACAGTGACGTCGGATGAAGTTCAAATTTTTAGGCGTGTTTTGAACGCTAGGAAGCTGGCTTATCTGGCAGCGGGTTTTCTCATGGCCGTTGTCGGCTGGAAGTTCATTCCCTCGACCTCCCCAAGCCAACAGGAAGAACATGCTGCCGAAAAGACCGCAGAGGTGAAGGGGCAGGAAGGGATTCAGCTTGCTCGTGCTTCTTTCTTGCGATTCTTGTCAGAGAGTTTAGCTGGAAAGCCTTCCGGTTCTCGAGTCAACGTGCCTCGGCTGAGAAGCGTTCAAAGACAATTTGATCGAGCTGGTCAAAATTTTGTTGTCTATGTAGGCTCTCGCCTTAAGACTGCCGATCTAGAAGAGACTGAAGTCCTCTACGGTTTTTTGGCTGCTACTCAAAGGAGCCAAGCCCGCTCGCTTTTGCGTCGTGAACTTCGTGAACTTCCATCCCAGTCACCCTTGCGCTTAAGGCTGTTAGGGACACTTGTTGAGTATCCTCGTGCTGATACGGCCCGTCTGATTGGGCGCGAGGCACGGGATCACCTGAAGTTCTTAGATGCTGTGGGACTGTTAATGAAATTGCCTCAAGCCAGAACATGGAACGTTCTGGCATCCTTGTGTCGGCAGCAAATAGAGAATGACCCGAGCCAGGTGGTGGCGGTCTTGTCCCAGATCGGAGATCCCCGGGCAGAAGACATGTTGATGGACCTTCATTTTCGAGGAGTGCAAAGCGATGGTCTTATGGCCCAGTTGGTGAGTCGCAAGAAAGTGATTGAGCGCTCTCGGGAACTAGTCATGTCTCGGAGCACATCCATTGACCGTAAGAAGCGGGCCATGCTCTTGTTGGGTGTCCAAGGCGACGAAGTGAACGCGGAGATCTTGACCACATTCATGGACGATCCAAAGCTGAGAGCGGATGCTTTTCAGGCTCTGGGCAAGATTGGGTCTGAATCTGCCATGCTCAAGTTGGTGCACAGGTTGCCCCAGAATCCTCAGTCTATGAATGGGCGCCATCAAGAAGAGCAAACTCTGATGGTGGAAGAGGCGATTCTCAGTTTTGACCCCCAAAGTGTTGATTTCTTTGCTCGCTTAGCCTCCGATGGGCCGAGCAACCACCGCAATCAATATATCCGAGCTCTTGGGATCATTGGGGGGGAAGAGGTCCTGAGCAGGCTCTATGTCTTGGCTGAGAACGTGCAGCTTCGAGAGGCTTGCGTTGCTGCTGTCGTCAGGATTGGGTCAGAAAATTCCGGGGAGTTTCTTGCCCGGATGGCTCGTGATCAGCGAAAGAAAATTCGGCTCTTGGCCAGGAAAGGGCTTCGGAAGCTGAAAAATAGGCAGAGTCCTTCATCTTGGGCCGGTTTTGCCATGTTCGATGAAGAGGCTTGCAGGAATCAACTTCGGATGCTCTCATAGGCCAGTTGAAGTCAATGGAGTGATCGATGAATCGTCTTGTTCTCACTGTAGCCATCTTGTTCTCTATCTTTTCTCAAACCACCCAGGCGCAGAACGCTCCTTTCGAACTGAAAATTTTCGATGTGGAGGGTTTTACCCGGGGGAACGACGACGCGGTGGTGGAGGCTTGGCAACTTCCCATTCGAGGGGCTTATCGGGCTCAGGAAGATGAACCCGCAGTCGCTGAGGGTGAGTCCGACAACGTGACGCGGGCGGATTTCTTGGTTCGCATGATCCGCGATGCTGTCGGGGCTGATTCCTGGGAAGAAAGTGGTACTTTCATGCGGCTCAATGAGTCCGGAACAAGATTGGTCGTGCGTCATCATGGTGATGTGGTCAAGAAGGTTCAGAGATTCATCACCTCCATCGCCTCTGCCCGTCGCCAGACATTTCAAGTCGAAGTCTTGGTACTGAAAGCAACAGCCGGATCCTTGGCAAGTTTGGCCGCCAATCGTTTCGTCATTGATGGCAAGCGCTTCGCTGCCATTCGCGGCGGGAAGAACCAAGGGATCGAGGTGATATCAAGCGCAACTGCACAAGCCATCGATGGCCAGAGAGTACGCATTCGTGATCAAGATATTATTCACATTGTCGGAGCTCAGTCCCCTC
>WFTN01000234.1 GCA_015485455.1 Planctomycetota bacterium
GATGTCCCTATTTCCGTTGAAATGAGATGACATCGGTGGTTCCGGGTAACCTGGAGTTGAATGACAACCAGAAACCCAAGGAGGAACCACCGTGTCAAAGAAGAAGTACCGTAAGAAGACGACGAGGTCCATCCAAATTAGGAACGTTGACGAGTTCCGTGCCAGTCACCGAAGCCCTGTCGGCGCAAACCGAAAAGCCGAGTCGGCCTATCTCCGTCCGCTGACGTTCGCCTGGCCGCAAATTGACGTCGGCTGACTTTTTGCACGCTACGGCCACTCATGTGACCACGAAAACGATCGATTATGGCCAGTCTTGATAGATTGCGCAAACAATCTCCCCTATTCTTTTCTTCTGTTTATCGAGAACTACTGCTACGGCCTGGCCTCCTCCAATTTTATTCATCTCTTTGTATTGAACGGTAATGTTGGCCGAACTCGCAGTCACTGGGCTCACTTGCGAAAGCCGAGATCCGTGTCGATCAAGGAGAAAGCAAGAATCGGCCATTGGGAATGCCCCGGTTGAAAATTTGCAATCCCCATCCCTAGTTGCAACCACCATGACAATATCAGTAGTCACATTTCTGTCGGATTCGCTTTGTATCATGACAAGGCCGCGTGCGGGCAAAGCTAGCCCCGGGCTTTGGAATTCCAAGTGAATCGGGGGGCGTCAAGCTCCGGGCCCAATTGCACTCGAAGCCGACACGGCAATTGCCAAAAGGAAACAATCTCCGTACGAAACCCCTTCTCCAAAAGAGGCACGCCTTTGCCACCGACCGCGTTATTCGTCTTCAATTTTCCGGCCAAGTCGGCTCATCGCGATACCCGGCGCAAAAGGCGAATCCGGCGAGTCAGAATCGGGGTTTTTTTTGAGGAACAAGGACAAGAAAAGAAGGTATCATTGACCCATGAAACGCTACATCACACTCGTCTCCTCCCTCACTTTGGCCATCGCGTCCTTAGTGGCCATGGGCTCACACCAAAAAGAACTCAAAACCGGCCGAGACAACCCGGTGGAGTTAGGGACCGTTTCTTGGCAAAGAGATCTGAATAAGGGGATCGCCCGGGCCAAGAAAACGGGTCGGGACATTTTCCTTTTGTTTCAAGAAGTGCCTGGCTGAAAGGGCTGCAAAGACTTCGGCACTCAAGTTTTGAGTGACCCACAAATCGTCGATGCCATCGAAGGCCATTACGTTCCTGTTTGCATCTACAACAACATCAAGGGAAAAGATGCTCAAGTACTTTCCTACTTCAAGGAGGCTACCTGGAATTATCCTGTCACCCGAATTGTCGACTTGAATCGCAAAGATGTTGTGGCGAGAAGCAGCAATTGGCGCAATGGCCGAGGAGTCGTGAAGCAACTCATCTCTGCCATGAAAGCCCGCAACAAAACCCTCCCCGGCTACTTAGAACTCATGGCGCTCAATAACAAGAAGAATGGCTACGAAACGGCTGTCTTTGGCATGTCATGATATTGGGTGGGTGAGGCCGAGTTCGGTCTCAAGAAAGGAATCATTTCAACCCGCCCAGGTTGGTTAGGTAGCGTCGAAGTCGTGGAGGTAAAATTCGATCCTGGCGTCACTTCCTTTGAAGACTTGGCGAGACATGCAGCGAAGAAACGCTGCGCTCAACCCATCTTCGCCTGCAATGACAAACAAATGAAAACTGCCAAGGTGTTCACTTCTCAAGTGAAACCCAGAGGCCAGAAGAGCATTCGTTGGGTAAAAGACAACAAGTACTACATGAGCCAAGGTTCTCTGAAGTACTTACCCCTCACGAAAACGCAGGCAACCCGAATCAACGCCGGTCTCACTCAAGCCAGCTATTGGCTTTCTCCCAGCCAGAGAAGAATGCTCAAAACAATCAAAGCTCACCCCAGAGCGGGATGGCCATCAGCCATTGGCAAGCCCTTTCTGGAATCCTGGGCAGCAGCAAGAAAAATCGCAAACAAGCTGAAGAGCTGAGCCACGAAGACAACGTGGACGAAGGAGGGTCACCAAAGTTCATTCTGACTTGGAGTTGGCCAGATCAAATCGGTCCAGGGCTTTCTGCCCTGGCCACCAGAATGATCGCCGCCAGATCATGACCCCAGCCTTGGTAGCAGCCAATTGGTCGGATCGGCTTGGCACCCGGTCAAAAGGAAATGGCCAGCCAGAAGAACCATAGTGGCACCAAACCCCCACTTGGTTGCCACCTCCAATTCCACTGACGCATCTTTGAAGAAATGTACCGCGACTCAAACCCCCTTTGCCACTGTCTCCCCGCAAGACGAAATCGCAATGGGTGTCAATAAATGGAGCGGTGATTCTGGGAGACCCAAATGGTTGGTCAGAGCCATTCAGATAGATGATCTTGTTTGGACCCAGTTGACGGCGGAGTGCTCGGATGAACGATCGCTGCTCAAGAAAATTACCCCTCAAACCGTCAACATAAAAGCCATCCAAGTCATAGAGCGAACGGAGTCGTTGCAACTCCTCTAACATGTTGTGACTCAGAGAATAGCGGGGAGAAACATAGGGGAGAAAACGCATGCCATGGTTGTGCACATCCTCGATCGTTCGCCGAAACTGCTCTTCGTTCAAAGGCTCATGAAAGGCCGAGTGCCAAGGGTTCGGACGAAATCGGTAGCGGCTGAAACGAGGTCGAGCCTCGGGGAATTCCTCCTGCCAAAAATAGCCGTGCAAAGCAAAAATTTGAGCCTGTTGGCTAACAGCAGCAATGAGATCAGGATGAGGAAGTTCTTCCCCGGATCGGGGCCTTCCCTCATGAGCAATTTGAACCCCTGCCAAAGTGGGATTGGGTAAACGCGGGGGAAAGACATGAAAGAAAAGAGACGCGTCTTGATCAATGGTGAATCGAGTAGGAGTGTCGAAACGATTCGACTGGCCTTTGAGCCGATAGACCCCACAGCCAAAGCCCTCACCTCGGTAATCAGCGGCCTGATCATTCGCCTCGAAAGAGCGCAGAGTAAAGAGCAAGGTCATCTTGGCAGACCAGGGCTCCTCTGAGGCGAATTCCACAAAACCATCCTCACAAATTTTGATGGCCTGAAGCCCACGCTTGAGCATCACTTCGGCGATGGATTCCTGGGCTATGTGCCAAGGTCCTGAGCCCTCCAGTTGCCATGTGACCACTTCCGACCTTAAGGGCATCTTAGTCGTCACGGTCATGGAGTTCCCCGTGCAAGAAAAAGTCGCGCCAGTTGTGTCCACCACAACCATCTCACCCTCGCGCCGAATCTCATCAATCCTCATGGGAAGAAGAGACCTTTCGGCTAAGTGCGCCCAGTTGAGGAACAACCCAGGGCGACATCACTTCAGTGGCACTCACCAAAGACTCCCGCAAGCGCTCACCTTTCCCTAATTGCGTGAAGACAATTTTGGGCTCATCTTCTTTCTGGCCCCACAGGGCATGGGCTCGATGAGCCAGATCGAGAATCTTGATAGAAGTATGTTCCGTCGGCACGATGGTCCCTTTGAGCTGATAAACCAAAGTCGCCTCAATGGCATCGCAGGCATATGAGCTGGAGATAAACAGCCGCTCCGCCCCGCGGTCTGTTACGGTGATAGGATTGCCTAACTTCACTTGCCGTCGAAAGATCTGGGCAACGCTCCCATCACTTCCCATCACATTCGGCAAGCGTACAATACTCAAGACGACATTATCCTCCGCAAGGCTCTTCATCTCCTCTAACTTATTCTCAGCTTCTGCCTTGGATCGGCCCATGACACATTTTGAATTTACAGCTTTATCTGTGGACAGAAAAACGAATTGCTTAGCCGCGTTCCTGACAGCTTGAGAATAGAGATGCAGAGTGTGATCTAAGTTATTGCGCTGGCATTCCCCCTCATTCGCCTCCATCAAGCCCACATGCTTATGGGCCGCGCAGTGGACAACGGACGTGAAAGGTTGCCTTTCAAAGGCATCGCCAACAGCATGGTAGTCACCAAGGTTGAGAACCAAGTAGCTGGGCTCATTCTTGATTCCTAACTCAGAACACGATTGCTGCAATTGGAAGAGCCCCTTTTCGCTCTTATCCAAGGCAGCCACTTGATGGCCAGCCTGAAGAAATCGTAGGACCATTTCCCGGCCGAGACTCCCGGCTGCCCCGGTGACCAAAATAGTTTGGGGGCGTATGGCCTCCAAGTCGATGGAGACCAAGTCCCGGCCCAATAGGTAGGCAGTTTCCTCGGGGGTGAGGGGCACGTCAAAGCCTGGGTCCTCAAGTTTCATAACGCTTCTTTCCCAAGAGAACAGTCAGGGTTTGAAGGAGCAAGATAAAGTCACTTAAGAAAGTGGCGTTCTTCAAGTAAGCCGCTGAGAGCTCGAGTTTTTGCGGTTGAATTTCTTTCATGTAATATCCCTCTGGATCGGATTGGCCAAGCAATCGAGACTCCTCATCCAGGAATGCCAAAGTAGCGGGATCCGTCAACCCAGGCCGCACTGATAGAACGTATTCTTGCAAAGGGTGAGCCAGATTTATCAGCCCTACAGACTCTGGCCTTGGGCCCACCAAGCTCATTTGACCCCAGGCCACATGAATAAGTTGAGGCAACTCGTCCAGTCTATGCCTTCTCAAGAATCGCCCCAATGATGTTTGCCGCGAATCATCACCAGCGGTGACTTGAGGCCCCGAACCTGACGTCATGGTTTGAAACTTGAAGAGAGTGAAGATTCGCCCGCCTCTTCCCACACGCTGAGAAAAATAGAAGGGGGACTGCTGATCGCAAACAAGGATGAGCAATGAGATAAACGCCAAAAGAGGTATGAGGAGTGCCAGAGCAGTGACCGAAACCCCGAAGTCAAAGAGTCGCTTTGCCCAAGTGCTCATCGGCATGTTTCCTGAACCGATGCGATGACATAGTCAACGTCAGAATCAGACATGGCTGGATAAATGGGCAGAGAAACATGAGTTCGCCAATAATGCTCGGCCACCGGAAAAGCACCGCTTCCTAATTTCAGTTTCTTTTGCGGTCCAAGGAGAAGATGAACTGGCTTAAAATGAACGGAAGTCCCAACTCCCCGAGCAAACAAGGCATCCACCAGGAAGTCTTGCGTGAGAGAAGAAGCTCCCGTCAATTCTAAGGCATAGACATGACGAGCGTGAAATCCTTCCAAGGGGATCTGGGGGGTGTCGATGGTAGGAATCTCGGCGAAGGCCTCATCGTATCGCTTACTGATTTCTTGCCGTCGCTTGGTCATAGAATCCAGGCGTTTCAATTGTTCTAATCCAATGGCCGCAGCGATGTCAGACATATTGGCTTTCAAGCCAATCTCGGGAACATCGTAGAACCGAAAGCCCTGGCCATCCTCTCGCTGCCAAGCGTCCTTGTCGATTCCATGAAGTCGCAACCTCTTGGCCCGTTCATAGACTTCTTCGTTGGCAAGAGTAAGCAGGCCGCCCTCCCCGGTGGTGAGATTCTTGGTGGCATAGAAACTGAAAGCGCTGCCATCACCAACGGCACCCACCTTGCCAGCATCGCTCACGGTTTCAAATGCGTGTGCCCCATCATCAATGAGAAGAAGCCCATGAGCGTCGGCAATAGCTTTGATGGCCTTCATGGGGGCCGGACAGCCCGCCAAATGAACGGGCATGATGGCCTTGGTCTTCGAGGTGATAGCGGCTTCAATTCCTTGAGCATCCAAGTTGCCATTCACGGGGTCCACATCGACCAGTTTGACCTCGGCCCCCACGCGCCAAATGGAAGCCAAGGTCGCCACAAAAGTCAAAGGCGTGGTGATGACCTCATCCCCCGGACCAACACCCAACGACAAAAGTGCCAATTCAAGACCATCCGTGCAAGAAGACACCGACAGGGTGAAGCGGGAACCCAAGTAAGTTGAGCAAGCCTCCTCGAAGGCAGCAACCCGAGGACCAGACGTCAACCAGCCCGACGTCATGACTTGGGCCACGGCGGCTTCTTCTTGAGGACCCAGGTTAGGCCGATGAAACGGTACTTCCCGATGCTTCACGAGGGCTCCTTATCGATGCGGGCCATCCAATGACTTCGAAGGCAAGCGATTTTTTCGAGCCCTGACGTCAGCCAAGGAGCCCAATGAATTGTCCAACGAATAAGTGGAGGGATCAGGGTAAGGGAATTCGTAGTGATCGCATAGCGCCTTGAGCCCAGAAGATTCTTGAGGGCCGTTGGAGGAAATTTCCCCGTCTCTCCTAGGGGGCGTCGCCACTTCATGTCATGGACCAAAAGCCAACCTCCCGGCTTAAGAACGCGCCAGGATTCTGCCAAAATCTGTCGGCGCATTTCCCCATTCTGAATGGAGGAGAAAACCAAGGAGATAACAATGCCATCGATGGTTGAGTCCTTAAGAGGAAGGGAACTCCCACAACCGTGATGGAAAGTCGCCTGTGGCAAGCGAGCTTGGGCCGCGGCGATGCGAGTCGCGGACAAGTCAACCCCTATGAGATCGTCTTCCGCCACCCCCAGACCCTCGAGAGCCATCATCCAATCTCCGCGGCCGCATCCAAGATCAATAACCTTTTGGCCTAGCCTCACATGCCCCTGCAAGAGATGTCGGCGAACCTGATCGCGCCCTCGGTCGAGGAACCCTTGAACCAAAGATGATTCTTGGGATTCACTATCCCGGCGGGCGAAAATGGCTTCAATCCGACGAGCTTCCCCTGGAGAATGACTTCTTGCTCCCCTTCGGGAGCATAGTCCCAGCAAGAAGCCACATCCGTAAGACATGTGCAAGATCAACTGGGTCAAGAACACCAAGAAAAGCAGATGAAATGATCCTCGCCGAATGACCGAAGTCAAAGCCGAGAACAGAAGGAAGATCAAGTAGACTCCTTGACTGACCCCATGCAAGACTCCGATCCAACCACCCCCAACTGCAGCTCCCACTCCCGTGACCAAGAGCCAAAGCACGATCGCCGAAGGCAAAAAGTGGCGCACCTTCATAGCGGCAGGATGTTTTCTCAGTACCGCTGGCTTCCACAAGCCGTAGGCAAAGTATTGGCGCCACAAACCTCTTGGACTTTCCCGAGGCCGATAGTGGCTGCGGATCGTCGGATCCAAGTACACAGCCCCACCCCCCGAAAGAATCCGCATGTTGTGCTCGTCATCTTGGTTGCGAACCAGGCTCTCGTCGAAAACCCCGTAGGTGGTAAAGGTCTTTCTTGGCCAAGCCCCCAAATAGACCGTATCCACAAATTGCGCCTGGTGGCTTGAACGAAATGCCGCGCCTCCGCTGCCCCCCAGTCCCCCTGTAGCCCAGGCATAGGCCCGTCCCCAAGGTTTCTCGCTTTGAGGCTCTTGGCAACCCCCCACGCAATCAGCGGCGGATCCTTTCAAAGCCCTCAGAACGCTCTCTAAATAGTCAGGAGCGACCACCGTGTGACCATCAACCCGCACCAGGACCGGAGTCGAAGTCCCGGCGATGGCCAGATTTAAGCCGGCCGCGGCGCTCCCCTGGGAGTTCTTCAAAACTCGTACATGCAAGCCCGAAGCCTGGACTTGCCAAGCAAACCCTTCCACCAAGCGAAGGGTCTCATCCTCAGAACCTCCATCAGCCACCACCACCTCGTATTGCTCTGGAGGCAAGGTCTGATTGGCCAAGGCCGCCAGAGTGTCCTCAATATCCCGAGCTTCGTTTCGAATCGGCAAGACTACAGAGATGACCATCGCATTGTCAGATTCAAGGGGAACCATGGCTCAGAATAGCCCATTCCACCCCGAGAGGCACGTTTTCGGAGATAAACACAGATTGGGACTTTGACCCACCCAGGAGGTTTTTTTACCTTTTCTTCGGAAAGTTGTCAGGAATCTCCTCGGCCAGCCCATCAATGGACGACATGACGAACGCTATGAAGACAGACATCAATAAATTCGTCCGAAAACACCAAGATAGCTTAAGGCAATACCTTCGGCTCTTGGGGTGTGCTGACGACATCCTTGATGACTTAGCCCAGGAGACCTTTCTGGTCTTCCTGCGTAAAGACCCAAGTTTGCCCAGCGATGGAGCCGCTGCCGCCTTCCTCAGGCGAACAGCCATCAATTTGTTGCGCAACTCAAGACGAATCGACGCCCGTCGAATGGCTATCCTACGCCAAGACGCCGCCGATAGGATCTGGTCTCGCTACCAGTTGGATGCTCGTCCCAGCGCCTATGGGGACACCCTACGGGCCTGTTTGAAGGAGCTTCCTCAAAGCATGAACGACACAGTCAATCTTCACTACCGAGATGGCATGTCAGGACCCCAAGTCGCAGCAGCGAAGGGGCTCAGCGAAGCGGATGTTTGGACCACGCTCAGCCGTGCCCGCAGAAAACTTCGCAACTGCATCAACAGGAAACTGAACCATGAACTTTGATCCTCTGGACGATGGCTTGGAACGAGAGTTTCTTGAACAGAACATGCGCGACATTTTGCAAGGTCGAAGAGACCAAGACCTTGCTGATTCCGTACGTCTTGCCATGGAAGCAGACGATCAAGAAGGAGAAAAGATGACCACGATCAGCGCAGACAAAACCTGGACCATCGACGAAGAAAAACCACATCGGACTCATCGAAAATTCTGGACTTACTTGGCCAACGCTGCATCTGTGGCCGCCATCTTTTTCTTGATCGCAATAAACTGGAAAAGTGGCGCCGAGCCCATCCCAGAAAACGGTATGCCAAAACTCAATCCCTTGATGCAAGACCAAGACGAAATCGAAGATCACAACGAAGAGTTCAGGCCAGTTGAAGTCCGCAACATGAAGGATGTGCGAACCATCAAACCTGGAACCCTTGGCATCAACGCCTCTGGCGATGGCGTTACAGACGAGGTCGTGAGCGCAATATGTCGAACACAACCCCAGCTCACCCACTTGGAACTGAGACACTGCTGGGTCACAGGTCGAGGCATGCAAGAAATCCGGCGGCTGAGAAATCTTCAATCACTGAACCTCTCCTCGAATCAATATATTGATCGAAGTGGATGGATGGTTGTGGGCGATCTCAAGAAAATTAAGTTCCTCAACTTAGCTGTTTTCCTGGGACAGACAGCGGACGTGGTAGACGACAACCAAAACACACCCCAACCACCTAAGAAAGGAATTGAAGCTGGGCCATTCTTGATTCCTGTCATCTGCTCATTGCCCGAACTTGAACACCTGAACATCTCCGGATTTGCCATGACTCCTCCTCAAGTTCGCAATCTATCCCGTGGCGTGGCGGAGAGCCTCACCACCATCGACATTTCTTTTACCCGCCTTAAGAGCTCTACCTTAACGTTTTTCGGCACTTGCAAGAACCTTCGCAACATTCGGGCTCTGGGCATGGCCAAGGGCGAAGACTTTCCCCTGACGCCCTTTGTCCTCTTCAAAGAGCTAACCGAATTGACCATTGGAGCTGGGGGCATGTCCACTGTTGCTTTCGAACAATCCCAACTGGAAGTCTTGCTCAATGCAAAGAACCTGAAGAGACTTGAGTTTGTCCGTGTCAACTTCGGTCCCGATCAAATCATGCAATTTGTCGAACGAGTGAAACGGAAGAAACGGGACAAAAACGGGATTCAGGCCCTTCGTTTCATTTCCTGCAGCGGCTTGAGTGACAAAGAATGTGAAGATTTGAAAACCATGCCCGCGATCAAAGAGATCGCAGTGGTCAACTGTAAAGGTATGAGCACGGAGGGACTCCTCCACCTAACCAGGAGTCGCGCTACCCATCTGGATGTGCGCCATTCATTGAAGGGCATCAAGGCCACCCCAGTCATAGCCGCGCTGTCCAAGAGGCCCGAACTTTCGATTCGCATCTCCAAGGAACAAGAGACTTTGACAGATTTCCAAGGGTTCATTGAAGAAGACATGGGCGATCAAGGAGTCGTCCTAAAAGCCCAACCAAAGAAATAGACAGCGAAAAAGGAGCGCCACGAACAAGTGGTGCTCCTTTCGTCAATGAGTAGGACTGTCAGTGCCAAGGTCGTCTAATCAGGGATCTCAACAAACTGGCCGTCATGCTCGGCAGCCAATTTCTGCAACAAACCACCTCCTCCTCCGCCCAAGGAAATGCCATGAATGGCAATGCGTTGCAGAGAATTGATTTTGCGCATTTCGGCTAAGATCGCTTCTGTCTTGATCAGCCGACCAGCAGAAGGTGAACCGTCCGACAAGAGAAAGATCGTGTCTGCGGCGATGTCGTAGGATTGGTCGTAAGATCCGCGACCTGCGAACTTAAAAGCTTCCTCTAACCCACCGAACAAGTTGGTCGTGCCATCCGGTTTCTGAGTTACGATCCACGCCTTCAATGCTTCTTTGTTGGCCTTAGATGCGTAGACCATGTCTTTGCGCCAAGTGCGAATATTGTGGGTGAAAACCACCACGTTGAAGGTTGCCTTCTTAGGCAAAGAGGAAACGGACCGCACCAATTCCTTGGCCAAACGGTCAATACGACGTTTGCCATTGAGACGAATCAAACCGAAATCTTGACTCCCTCCAGCCTTCCCATGATTGCCGGTGAACGTCATGCTGCCACTGAAGTCAAGAACGTAAACGACATGCTTAGAAGTGGTCTCCACACCATAAAAGCCTGTGCCTCCCCCTTGGGGCTGGGCTTTCTTCTTCCTTCTCCGCATTCCTGCCACCGGTCTTGCACCCTCATCGCCTCGATCAGCCCAATCCGGTGTAGGCGCATTTGCGGTTTCACTAGGCGTCCCCAAGAGACTGCCATTTTCGTCGATCCACTTCTTCCATAGGTGTCTGTTCTTGCGAAAGTTTTCGCCGGTCAGATAGCGCAGCGCAGTGATAGCATCTGTCTTGAGTCGACCATCTTCGCGCTCAAGGCAGGCCACAAGAAATTCTGCCGCCCTCTTCCCTCCCACTTTCTTCAAAACACGAATTGCCTGGGCTCGAACAGGCCAAACTGTGTCTTCAATGCACACGAGAGCCAGCCGCATGGCTCGTTTTCCGCCCCATGCTTCAGCGGCGATGAGAGCGCGCAAACGATCTAACTCATTCTTGGAAGCAACCAACTTGTTCAAGAAAAGGCCCACCTCAGGTAAATCGCATCCGATGAGGATCTTCAACATGACCAACTTATCGTTGACGTCGCGACTTTTCTTGTAAGCCTTGATCATGGTCTTAAGGGCGTCGGCCTGATCGGCTTCGGGAAATTGGGCCACCAGCTTGCCAACAGTCTCCTGAAGAGCGGCAACGAACTCGCGGATCTCCTTGACAGCGCGATTCTTAGCTTTCAGCTCTTCTTTCTTCTCTGCCAACTCAGAGACATTGCTTTGATTCACATTGCCAGGGCCACCACGACGAGCTTTGTTGATTTTGGTTTGCAAGAACTGAATGCGCGTATCGATCTCAGCGAGGGACTCTTCCGCCGCCGAAAGGTTCTTCGACGCATTCCGTATCCTCACGATCACAAAGCGCAAAGTCTTGCTATCCACGTGGGCGCTCATGTCCCGGGCAGCTTGAAGTCTGTCTTGGTGTGTTTCCGGAGAATACTTACGCTGCAGAATACGCCGAAGAGAGCCGAAGCTCTGAGCCTCCAGGACAGACGTCGTCCCCAAAGCGAGGAAGAGAAAAAGACAAACCCGGACAGTGGTTTTCATAGTGGACTTTCCGTGAAGAATCTAGGCTTGAAGATCAGGTGGTTCGATCTCTTGACTTGGGGATATTAACGATGAATTCCACCATTAGGAAATTCTGCCGGAATTGATTTCCCAACCGCCTTGGCAACTGTAAGTTTGCTATTACAAGCATGACATTGCCATTGCTGGGATGGTTAAAATGCGCAGAGTAGAACTCCAGACCCAGCAGCAGGACAATTGTCGCAAATGAAGATCGTATTGGACGTTGCGTTGATCCCGGACGAGAAGACGAGGAGCCAAACCAACCCTCAGGCGCCGTCATTTCGGACTCTTTGCTGAAAATTCTGTTTTCTTGCATCCCTTTGATCATCTCAGGCCCCTACCCCGGTGTAGAGAACAAAGAAAGGATTTACGCCATGACACAACCTCTGATGACCAACCCGGATGTGCTTCTGTCCCAAACTGAATGGCTGCACCATCTTGCCCGACAATTGGTGGGCTCACGAGAAGCCCAAGAGGACCTCGTTCAAGAGACCTATCTGCAAGCTTTGTCCCAACCTAACCGAGAAATCGCCCACCCCGGCGCTTTCTTGGCAAAGGTCATGCGCCGACTGGCCGCTCGAACCACAAGTCGCGATGTCAAACGTGGAACTCTGGAGGCGCGATCCTCGAGGAATCTCAGCCATGGGTCCACTGAAGATCTTATCGAGCGTATCACGGTCCAAAGAGACTTGGTGAATGTGCTTCTTTCTATGTCGCAAGCTCAAAGAGATGTCTTGATTCTTCGGTTCTATGAGGACATGGGTCCAACAGAAATCGCTGCCCGTTTGGACATTCCCTTGGCAACAGCGAAATCAAGACAACAAAGAGGATTGGAAGTGCTGCGGGAGAAGCTAACGAACTTCTACGGCACCGACCGTGACTTCCGCTTGGCATTGGCACCTCTCGTGGCGCTTGCACACTTCGGGCCCAAAGCAGGTTCCACCACCCTATTCGGCTACGCCAGCTTTAAGGTTGCTGCCGCCTTTTTGATTGCCTTAAGTTCATGGGGCCTCTTTCAATTGCTGAGCGAAGACACTTCGGATGTTCGAGAATTGTCCAACTTGGGAGTGATCGAAGAAGAGGCTCGACCACAGATCGGGCGATCTCCAGGATACCAGCTCAAACAAAAAGAAGTCGCCCAAGTCCTGCCACAGGCGAAGAACATCATCCAAGTGCAAGATGCAGATGGCAAGTTGATCACTGATGTACCCATCGCCATCACGGCCCAAGTCCTGTCAAAGAAGACAACGATTTGGCGAGGCAAGACAACAGGCTCCCAAGGCACGATCGACATATCTGATGGTTTGGCAGTGGTGGTCAAGGATAACCGCTGCGCCATCTACCGAGCCAGCTTTGGATTCCCCATTCTTGGGGGGCTCCAAAGCGAGATAGATCCAATCAAAGGATTAGAAGACCCGCTGGTGGCCACTCTTCCCCCCGTGGGCAAGCTCCAGATCAACCTCTTTGATCAATCGGGCAAACCATTCACCAAAGAAATCACTGTCACCTTCAATGGTCTTGCGCAGCCCGACGACTCCAGCGGTTACCTCTCATCCTACGTCGCCCAACCTTCGGAAGGCCAAGTGACTCTCCCTTATGTTGGTTTGGGCCTTCATCTCTTGGTGGAATTCACGGACCCCCATGGCAAAAGGCCAGCGCAAACGTTGAAGCTCCTAGGGCCCAAGACATCAGAGAAAGCGCTGGTTGTCTCCTTCACTGTGGCAGACGACTATCCCACCATCGAAGGAAAATTGGTCGACAAGAACGGCTCACCTGTGGCCAAAGCCACATTCCGCGCTGCCTTCGCAGACGACGAGAAAGTAGATTTCAGGGACTTCAAAGCCAGACGCCGAATGCGTCAAGTACGTCGCCCTTTCATGATCGAAACCGATAACCGCGGCAAGTTCACCGCAACATGGCCTCGCCCGCCATCATTCCAAGGCAAGACTGAACTCGTCATCGGGGAACACGTAGCCAGAGGCGGTGCATCCGTTGGCCGTGCAGCCCGGGTAGCTCTCCCAGCAGCCGTCAACAACACAAGCATCGATGTGGGAACGCTCAAGCTTGACGGTGGCGGGCGTCTCATCCGTGGGCAGGTGGTGGACGTAGATGGGAAACCAATTGAGGGGGCCTACGTCACCTTAACTCCCCTCGGCAAAGGACGATCCTTGACCACAACCCGCACAACTCTATCGGGATCTTTTGCCATCGAGGGAAGTTCAGAGATCAAGAGAGCGAGCGTTCGGGTTAGGTGCCCAGGTTATGCTCGCCCAACGGGTTTGGAGTTCGACCTCGCAATCAAGAACCATCGCATTGTGCTTTTGCGTGCTGGGAGTCTCAAAGGTTCGATCCATCTTCAATCGCCAACAGACGCTTGGGGTATGAGCATCCAAACAGCTCGCCAAACTGAAACCACATTTCGTGGCAAGACGTTTTCTCGTCGTCGCCACAGTCGGCCTTTGACCGTTGAGGACGATGCCATTCGAAGAGATGGCTCCTTCATCATCGACAACATCGCTCCAGGCCAAGTGGATGTCGAAATCCTTGTGGGAGGTGAGGTAGTCAAGACCATCGCAAGGTTAGAGGTGAAAGCCGGCAGGGAATCCACGCCAAAAGCGCTCCAGAGCATCCAGCTCAAGAAACGTTCGCCAATCGTCTGCATTCAACTCTTGGACGACCAAGGCAAACCCATGGCCGGTCGAACAGTGGGAACAACGAAGACCCGAAAAGGAAGTCGTACAATCCAAACCTCTAACACCACCGCCAAATTGGACGAAGATGGCAGCCTCTATCGGGCCGCACCACAGAACTCCACCAAGACCGTGGACCTAGCCATTCCTGGGTGGAAAGCTGTTTCCGTCAAGGCAATCAAACCCAAAACGGTCGTGCACTTAGAGCGAGGCCCCAAGATCGAATTCGAGTTCCCTGACTACGAGAACTTTCAGGGCGAGAACATAGTCCTCAAGCTGCAAAGAAAGCTCGGGCGACCAACCCGAGAACTCAATCCTGCGGTTCGAATCATGCATCGCTACACCACCGCCCTGGTTGACGGCAAGGCTACACTGTTCGTCTCCGCCTATGGCGACTTCAATCTTGATGTGGAAGTGGAGAACAACAAGAATTCGAAAGTTAAGTTCACACCATCAACGCTGATAATTGAGAAGATGGTGACCCAAGTGAAGCTCAAGAAGACCAAAGCACCTCAGAAGAAGTGAGAAGGTTTCCCTTCCCCCAACATGGGAGAACAGGGCCCGCGCCGACGAACTCTGAATTGAACTTCGCAATTCGCGATGAGAGAGGATCAAAACGAATCAAGATTAAAAAGGCAGATTCTCGAGGCGTTCAGAGGTGACGAACATGGAGAGGAGCTGGCCGGACAGGCTGAGATAGAGGCAACCGACAAAGAAAGGCAAAGCATCCATGCCGGTGAAACCACCGACGGCAGAGATGGCAAAAAACAGCGGCAGGTTGCAAAAGGCGGCAATCAGGATCCCTGTGGGTCCGCTGGGTTCCAAGCGCAAGCATAGGTAGCCGCAAAGAGCCCCCGTTCCAGTCATCATCAACAAGGGCCAAAATGATAGATGGGCAACAGCTCCCAAGATCATGAGGTTGCCTATGGCACCAAGGAGGATGACAAGGCGTTTGAAGCGGCGGTTGTGACTGGCGCGGATATCAAGCTCGATCCCACGCTTGTCATTCTTGGAGTTGATCTCATCTTGAAACCACTGAGGTAGTTCTTCAAAAGATGGGGGCTCAACAGCTTCCGTTGATTTCACAGCCGAAGATGGACGGGTACGATCGCTCATGACCTTGATATCGGTCAATTTCTCAGTTTGCTGGAATGGTGATCCACGGGTTAGGCTTCAGCTTCGCTGCAAAACAAGCTGGTAGGCATTGGCCATGAACAGGAAGAGGGGACGCTTGCTGCCTGGGACCTTGATGAAATCCAAGCGATCCAGAAATACCTCAAGCCAATGAAATCCCTTGGGAAAGAGATAGACACCTAAGACTTCCACAGGCGTAAAGCCCGCGGCCTGCGCTTGGCCTTGAAGATTTCCGGCGCTCCGCCGCACTGCGTGCTTCTGAGCCTTCCATTGACCACGCCTCCAGGCCTTGAGAGTTCCGATGAGACTGGCGGCCAAGGAATGAAAGGACCATCGATTGAGCGTAATCATGTAGGCCATAGCCCCAGGCTCGAGCACCCGACTCATTTCGCCCAAGGCCCCCCGAACTTGGCTGAGGTGCTGAAGCACCCCAACTGTCACCAGGCCGCCGAATTGCTGATCAGCAAATGGCAGAGCATTTAGGTCTGCGGCGCAGAGACGGACACCTTTGGTGATCGTGGCCGCCCGTTTGAGCATGCCCAAAGAAAAGTCAGCCCCCACGGGCTTCAGGCCTTTAGCTTGGAGGGTATCGCAATAAATACCCGTTCCGCATCCCAAGTCCACCATCCGGCAGCCAGATTTTGGGCTGTGCCTTTCGACAGTCAGGCTGATCGCCCGCAATCGTCGTGCTAAACCATGCTCAGACCAGCCAGAAATCGTGGCATCACTACCCCCCCGAGAGGCAAAACGATCAAACCGAGCGCGCCAATCGGCTTCAAACCCAGCGTCTGACTTTTCTTCAATTCCGGACATGAGACTCACATTATCTCAGAAGAATAACCGATATAGAAAAAGCACGAACGTGGCACTTAAACAGACCTGAGAGGTGACATCCCTCTAATTGTCTGACGCACAAGCACTTGGAAACAGATTCATGGCTCAAGAGATAGACTTTGCAGCGCCTCAGATCAAGACCTTAGAAGCTTGGTTGCAAGGATCTGTCTCAACTATGGCCAAAACTGTTGCTTCAGACTCGGGCCACTCCATCGACATCGACATCAAGGCTCTGGGGCTGAAGGAAGAAGCAGACATTCGTGAGCTCCTTCCTTCCGACGGCATGTCTTGGGGCCTGAGTCTCGAAGAATCAGACTCCCTATTCCTCCTATTTTGCCATCGCAACCCCGCCCTGGCACTGTCGAAACCGGCGGCAGAGGAAGAAGACCTCAAAGAACGCCTGGGGGACGAAACCCCCTTCACGGACGAAGAAAAATCAGCCCTTGAAGCCATTCAAGACAAACTCGCACAAGCCTTCATCCAAGCAAGTGCAACAGAGTGCGAAGGAAAGGCCAGCCCCGCCTGGACTGATTTTCTCCTTGCATCGGCCTGGGCGGGAGGAAAAGACCCTATCGGATCAGACCCCCTTTTAGTGGCTGAAGGCGAAATGAAGGTTGGCAGTGGGGAGGCAGACAAATTCCTCATCTTAATGGCTGCTGACCTCATTCGAGACAAATTCCCCAAGGCTCTGGAGACAAAGGAGACAGAAGAAAGCTCTGGCGGTGATGAGAATTTTCTTTTCTTCCCCGCATCCAGCGCCCTAAAAGACAACGTCTTGGCCCAACTGGGAACAAGCACTCAAGAATGTGAAACTTTGGCAGAACTCATGCGAGGTTTCTTGGATGAGGGAACCCATGGTGCCGTCATCTGCGTCGGAAAGGGTGAAGAACATATTCTGTCTTTGCTGCGTGGCATAAAAGAGCTGCCAAACTGCCAGACAAAACCCATCGTTGTGGTTCTGGAAGATCCAACAACCATCAATGTGGTGCGCTGTGGCCGCTTGGGACTTTTCTCTGTCCTACCCCCGGAGTTTAGCCAGGATGAGTTCTTGGCCCGTGTTGCATCAACATCGGACGTCTAAGCCAGGTGAGCTCAATCGTCTTGGATCACTTCAACAATCCGAACTCCATAGCGGTCTTTAACCACAACAATCTCGCCTCGAGCAATCAGCTTGTCGCCAATCACAAGATCAATGGGTTCTCCCGCATTGCGCTCGAGATCGACGATCGACCCAGGCACCAAATCAATCACATCCGAGATCGTCTTGTGCACAATGCCAATTCTCGCTGTCATCGGCACCCTGACATCCATAACCCGACCAAGATTGTCTGGGGAAGCCCCTGGGGTGACTTGGGCAGCAGCAGCAAAGTCTTCCAGTTCAATGGGAGCGACCTCTGCTCCTTGAGTTTCTTCACCAGTTTCGCCTTGGGATTCTGCCGTTGTGTCTTCTACATCTGCGGTATCTTGTGTCATCCCCCGCTCCCCTTATTGCTTTGTTGTGCAGCCTTGTCGCTTAGTTGTTTGGCGACTTTGAAGCCCATATTTTCGTCACAGCGACCAAGAGTTCCGGAGTACTTTGGCTTTCCGCCGATCTTGAATTCGAGAAGTTGACCGGGCTTGCTATCTAAGACAATGATGTCCCCAGGGGCCAAGTTAGCCACATCCCGAAGACTGACATCAGCTTTGCCAATCTCAACAGAACTACCTACGACCACGTCGCAAAGAACACGCTTCAAGCCTTGCCGCTGATCCTGGGCCACTTCCACCGGCTGAACCGGAATCGACGCCGAACGCTCGATGGCCTTGGTAAGATCAGCGATGGGCAAGAGGAATTCGAAGCTCCATTCCAAGCCACCTTCGACTTTTGTTTCGAAATTTGCTGCCAAGAATAGTTCCGTTGGTGGAAAAGCATGCATCTGCTCTTTCGAACCAATGAATTGACGCCATGCCATGGTCAGCTGGGCCACTCCAGACATGACAGATTGGTAAGCCTCGATCACGGGATTGACGACATCCCCCACCACCCGTTGCTCAATTGCAGTGAGATCTCTTTCGAGGGCTTCGCATTCGCCGGTGCCACCGACAAGTCGGTCAATGATCGACCCCGCAGTTTTCGTACCGATGGATAAGAAGGCGGGCAAGCCAAGCTCTTTCACCCCCAGTTCGATGACGCAACAGCGATCCGAAAGTCGGTCAACAACACTCCGCATGCGAACCAAGGAGAAGTCAGCAACGACACAGGACATTTGAGATCGAAGTGTTGCGCTCAGATCGCTGGCCATCCGATCTGCGACCATACGCAAACGTACACCCATAGACTGAAGAGCCTCAGGACAGAGAACGTTGGGCTGATCGACGGCAAACTCAGTCGTCGTCGACGCCAAGTCTTCTTGCACTTGCTGTCGAGAACGAAACCGTTCGAGCAGCGCGTCAATGGCCGGAATGTCTAAGAGATCACTTGAACTCATATTCTCTTCAATGTCCCCGATACGGAACGTTCTCCTTCTCGCTCTTATATCGGGCAACGAGCAGCCCTACTGAAATCGTTTCCTCACCGATGTTTAGGAATTTTCGTGTGTCCCAATTCTCGACACTTAGAGGGCGCTGTGTCTACGAAACGGCCAACAAACCGTGCAAAAATCGAACATAACACCCCAATGCCCCCTCAACGTCCGAATCTCGAGTGGGAGTTTTTTTCAAGAGAACACAATAGATTCAAAGGATTCACTGCCGTTTCGAAGAGATTCTGGGCTTTCCGCCCCGGCAATCACCTGCTCAGAGGATCTGACGGTTAACCAGCTCGCGCCGAAGAGTCTTTGCGTCACGAAAACGGACCGAAGGGATCCCGCAATTGGTTGCGGTGTCGCAGTTCACACCGTTGTCGTCAATAAAAAGCGCCCCTGCTGGCAGCACTTGGAGATAGGCAAGGAGTCGGGTGAATGCCTGTGGGTTTGGCTTCCTGAGACCCCAGTCGCAAGAAACAAAACTCCAGGGCAAGTAGCGACTCAGGCCAAGTCGCCGATCGATTTCTAGGTACCAAAGGGGGTAGTTGCTCATGATGTGCATAAAAACCCCCGCCTTTGACAACTCCACCAGCAACTCCTCCATCCCTGGCAACCAGCGATAGGCTCGAAAAGTCACGGCTTTGAAACCTTCATGGTCGAAAGACCGGCCATCAGCGAAAAAACTGTCGAGAAACTGTTGCTCTGTCCAGTGGCCCTTCTCAAATTCTGTCCAAGCCGTTGGATGCTTGGCACGCATGAGTTCTTCCAAGGACAACCCAAAGAACGCTGGCATCTCCTGATAAAACGGGTCATACACCAGGGTACTCATGACATCCACAAGAAGGACTGGTTTCACTGTCGACTCCATTTCCCAAGAAGCTTCCGCGTCACACGAAAGCCAATCGACCAAGCGCTCGTCTCTTTCGAGACCGAGGCACGAAGGGCAACACGACTTCGCTCGGCTTCATTCTTAACGCTTCCACCTCGCAAGACATAGTCGTCAGGAGCGACCAAAGTATGCAAACCGTCCCCTGGAAAGAAAATCCCGTCAACAACAGGGATCCCATCTCGGGTGAACTCCCATACATTGCCAATCATGTTGTAGAAACCAAATTGATTGGGAGAATAGGCATCGATAGGGGCCACGCCCAAAAACCCGTCGTCCCAACTTTCACGCCCCGACCGCCGCATTTCGTCGTCCCCGAGGTTCACGCGCCCCACGAGTGATTCCCACTCTTGCCCCGATGGCCAGGGAGTGGTCGTCCCCCCTCGACAAGCATACTCCCACTGCACATCCGTTGGCAGAACACAGCCAATTCGGCGGATAAACTGAATGACCATCTCACAGCTCATCCGAGTCAATGGCGATCGCCCAGCCCGACGAAACTGTTCTTGAGTCACCTCCTTGCCTTCTGGGGCGATTCTGAGTTCCTCCCCGAAGGCCACTGCCCACTGGGCAATGGAAAACTCATGCTTGGCGAAGAGAAAAGGATCCAAGGAAACTTCACTCAAGGGAAGCTCTCGGCCTGTCCATCCAGGATCCACAAAGGGGGCTTCTTCGCCGAAGAAAGCTGGAGCCCTGGCACCAACCCGAACGACACCGCCTGGAAGCAGAATGAAGATCACGGCGGACTCGGAAACGACATCGAGTTGACCGTCCTCTTTGCGCTGGGGAATGGTGCCCGTGAGAATGTCGGCAAATTCCCAAAGTTTGGTGGCCGGGTTTTCGCCCAAGGGAACCAACCCCAATTGGGGCTCCATGACCAGACCACCATACATGGCCGATTCGCGAATGGACTGAATAGCTTGCTGCCACTCCTTCTTGTGGTCCACGATACTACGTTGCTCTACAACCGCGCATTGTTCTCTCAGTCGCCGGACTAGGGCTTGAGGTGCAAAAGGTTCGTCTATGATCTTGAGAACGCGGATACTCCGAATGATGCGCGTGATGTTCTTGTGTTGCCATTCGGCCTCTGTGTCATCAAACTGATATTGAAATTGCTTCAGCGTCGCCTTCTCGGTTTCTTCAATCAAGCGATCTAAGTCTGACTTTAACTTTTCGAATTGTCGCCTTTCGTCAGCAAGGTCAGATTCCCTGAGCTGTTCCACGATTGTGGCTCTTCGTTGATAAAGGTCGTTGAGTTGCTGAACGTCATCAACGTAGACTTTCCCGCGGATCTCGGCCAAAGTAACAAGCTCGGACTTCTCCTCGAGAGCCTTTCTCTGGGCCAAATAGATGGGCTCTCGATCGATGAAATTCTGCACCCGACTGAGCCAGCCGTCCAACTGAGGAATACGATCCGGGTGAGGAGGAAAGAAGCTTGGAATCTCCCGCTCGAAATGCTGAAAACGCAGACTGTCAGACAACATTTCGTAGTTTGACAAAGCCCGCCTTGCCTCTCGGGTCTTTTCGTCGGCGCGAACCCTTTCAGTCTCGCTCTTGCGCCATAAGTCCGTGGTCACAGCCAAGGCGGAGGTCAAGACGACAAAGACAATCACGGACAAGGCCGCCACCACAGGGTTTCGCTGAGCCCAATGACCAAGACGAATAGACCAATTTGTTGGGCGAGCCTTGATGGGCAATCGATTCAACAAACGGTCCAAGTCGTCGGCCAATTCTGCCGCTGTGCCGTAACGCCGATTGGGGTCTAATTCCATGCAGGTGGCAATGATCACATCTAGGTCTCGGCTCACGCCGAAACCCAAACTCGATGCAGCCGGAGGGTGGCCCAAGAGAATTTTGCGATAGAGGGCTTCACGGGTGGGCGCAGAAAACGGGCGCAATAAGGTAACGCATTCATAGAGGGTAACCCCAAGGGCGTAAACATCTGTGCGGCGATCTAATCGGTGAACGTCACCTCGAATCTGCTCGGGGGCCATGTAAGCGGGTGTTCCGATCAGGTCGCCCGTCCGGGTCAGGCCCATAGCCTGGGCGTCGTCGTCATGAGCGATGCCAAAGTCAAGGATGACCGCGCGCCCCGAATCAGAAACCATGATATTTCCCGGTTTGATGTCCCGGTGGACCATGTTGACCTCGTGAGCCGTGTGCAAGGCCCGAGCTACATCACGGATAATGGAAACGTAAGCATCAACCCGAGACCGAGCTTTCGCGTTGTTGGAAGCCAAATCCTGGGTTGCTGACGTCGCCCCAAGCACCTTGTGATCTGTGTTGCTCCCTGATGTCTGTGGACCTTGGCGTTCTGACTTGAGCTTCTGCCTCAAAGACAGTCCTTCAATGTACTCCATGGCGATAAAGGGAATCCCGTCGATCGTTCCAGTTTCATACACGGTGCAAATCCCCGTATCATGAAGTTTGGACGCTGCTTCGGCCTCCCGGCGAAAGCGGGCGAGGTTCTTCTCCGATTTCATCGCCATGCCGCTCAAAACCTTCAAAGCCACGAGCCTTCCTAATCGTTCATCTGTGGCCAGAAAAACCATGCCTTGACCACCCTGGCCAAGCTGTTTGTGAATCCGGTAGTCCCCCATCTGGTCGCCGGAAAAGGAGAACTCAGGGGGCTGAACGCCAATGGTCGGCAATTCTGTCTCGCCGGGCGAGCTCTCGTCGCAAGGAGGATTCGTTTTTTTGCCGTCAATCGAGCACCATCGCTCTAAGATTTCTTCCACCTCACTGGGAAACAAGATGCAATAATCCTCACAGGAGCGCTCGACCCCAAACTCGAGATCGGCCTGATACTGTTTGGCAAACGAATTGTGCTGGTTTGAAGGTTGCATCATCATGACCCAAAACAGTTTAGCACTTATTGGCAATGCCTAAGCCATCACCAAGGAAACCCAACTGATTACCAATCGCCATAGTCTCAAATCGTCCAGAATCCTCTTTGACCAAACGGTTTGTCGTGTTGAATAAATATGCAAAGTCGATCGCAAAAAAGAACCCTGTCCTTGAGTAAGAGAAATGTTTAATCTCTGTCATCGCCCAAACCCAATTGCCGCCGAAAATCAGATCGTTCAAATCATGCATTTCAAAGCTGCCATCTTTTGTTTCCTCTTCATTGCTACTCTCGGGCTCTCGGCCCATGGGCAAGTGGTCCGTGTGGCGCCAAGTGCAACCTACCCTGGAATCCAAGATGCCGTCAACGCTTCAGCCAATGGTGACATCGTCGAAGTGCCCCCAGGAAATTGGGTACTTCCGTTTCCCCTCGACTTTCAACTCAAAAACCTGACATTGCGATCTCAAGCCGGCGCCGATGTCACCACTTTGTCTGGTCTCACATCCAAGATATCGATGTCCGGTGGACAGGATTCATCGACTCTCATCCAGGGGTTCACTTTCACTGGAAGTGTCGGCCCGGCTTTTGGTGGAGCCGTTCTGCTCATTGTAGCCAGCCCAACATTCTTAGAGTGCAAGTTCAACAACAACATTCGACTCGATATCCACGACGGACATGGAGCCGCGGTTGCTTCCTACTTCTCTTCGCCCATTTTCTTGAACTGCGAATTCAACAACAACAAAGCAGGTCAAGGCCGGGTCGAGAATGTCGGTGATTTCTACACTAACTATGGCGGCCATGGTGGAGCCGTCTTCCTGGCCAATTCGTCGGCAGATTTCTTCGATTGCAAATTCTTCAACAACAGGGCTGGCCGTGGTGGATTGGGGTCTCCGGAAACCTCCATGGACCCAGCAGGACCCGGTGGGTTTGGCGGCGACGGTGGCGCCATTTACGCTGAGAATACAACACTCAATT
>WFTN01000235.1 GCA_015485455.1 Planctomycetota bacterium
GTGAGCATGTCTCTCCGAGAGTACTGATACCGCCAATCAAAGGCGCAAAGGTCGCCGAGGAAACTGAAAACAACCGACAGCGCAATCGAAATATCAAAGAACAAGAACGACTCGGAAAACGAAGATGGCATATTGAGTCGGGCTACAGCTTGCGAAGCAAAGTTGAGACAATGTTTCATCGCTACAAAGCCATTTTTGCGCCGACAATGCAAGCGAGAGGATTGGCGGCACAAAGAGTCGAGGCGAGAATCGGATGCAAGATCTGAACATCATGACGGCGCTTGGGATGCCTGAGAGCGAGATGATCGGGTGAATATAGTCGGCAAAGATGGCGAACTGCGACTCCTTTTGAGTTGTGCACCAAGGCATCTCACGTTCACGATCAGCCTGAACATGAGAGCAAAACCTTGGCTTCAACGCCTAACTCTTGGCGAGTTCACTCAAGACTACGACGAAGTAGCGCCAGATTTTTTCGACACTATCAATGTAGACCCGTTCGCCAGGGCTATGGGCACCGTGAATGGTGGGACCAAATGAGATCATGTCCATGCCGCCCCCGACACTGGTGTTGATGACACCGCATTCCAAACCGGCGTGCATAGCAGCAATTCTGGGCTCCACGCCGAATACACTTGAATAGAGCTTCTTGCAAATCTCCAAGGCATGGGATTGCATGTCTGGCTTCCAGCCGGGGTACTCGTTGCCGTGGAAGAGTTTGGCACCGGCCAGGATGCCTACAGACCGAATTTGGTGGACTGTGTTGTAGAGCGAGTCGCGATCTGAACTTCTGGCCAAGCAGCAGATATTCACGTGACAATTGCCGTTGGCCTTTTTTACGTCCAAAGTGGCCGCGTTGTTGGAACTGAGAATTTCCCCAGCAATCTCAGGAACAACAGCTTGGACGCCACTGGGCAGTGCCAAGAACGTTGAAACGATTGTGTTCGTGTCTTTCGCTGAAATGGCCTCGTCGCCTTCGCCTTCGGTCACCGTCACTTGGCATTGCAATTCATTGTGAGCTTCGATTGCTAAGGTTTGGATTTTCTTGGCTGCTTCACCTAAGCGGGCGATGATGTCGCTGGGGCCTGCGAGGACTGCCCATGCTTCTCTTGGAATTGCGTTCCTGAGGCTGCCGCATTTGCCGTCGACAAGGCGAAGGCCTTCAATGCCAGCCTCCAAGATTGTTCGAGCCAGAAGTTTGCCGGCGTTGCCACGATTCTCGTGAATATTGATCCCGGAGTGCCCCCCTCGAAGTCCCTTAACTGTGAGTTTGCAAACCGTTTCTCCGGCCATGGATGATGTGGGGAAGTCCCAGTCGAGAGTGACATCACAACCGCCTGCGCATCCCACGTAGAGAGCGTCATCTTCTTCTGAATCCAAGTTGAGCATACACTTGCCGGTGATGAATCCAGGGTCGACGTTTTGTGCCCCCGTCATGCCAGCTTCTTCATCAATGGTCATCAGCAATTCAAGAGGGCCATGGGCGACTTGGGGATCGAGAGCGGCAGCCAAACCCATGGCGACGCCGATGCCATTGTCAGCCCCTAAAGTTGTGCCCTCCGCATCGACGTAAGCCCTACCCTTGGCGCTTTCTCCGATTCGCAGCTTGATGGGGTCGTTGTCGAAATCGTGTACTGTGTCGTTATTCTTTTCGCAGACCATGTCGATGTGGCCTTGAATAACGGTGGTGGGGGCGTTCTCGAAGCCGGAGGTTCCGGGAACAGAAACCACGTAATTGCCAACTCGGTCTTCCTTCAACTCAAAACCAGCGTCGTCGGCGATCTTCTTAATGACTGCTTTGACTTTTTCTTCTTTCTTCGAGGGCCGTGGAGCGTCGGCGAGTCGAGAGAAAATGTCCCAAACCATCTTGGGCTCTAAGTCTTTGACGCATTCTTGGTTCGACATGGATCGTTTCCTTCGGATTTATTGAGTTTGCAGGATGCTGAGAATAGCGAGATTGCTTGGATTGTCCAAGGTTTGTCCTGAGCAATGTCAAGGGCTCGGTTGCCCGAGTATTCTGTGTGGGGGAAACTCCGAAAGAGGGGCAATTTACAGTTTTCTGGGGCAGAAGAGTCGGGTGTCCGCACTTTTCTTGGTCCATTGGCTCAATTCTTGACGTCCAGTGTTGTGGAGGTCGAAAGATATGAATCAAGAAGAAAGATCTGATTGGAACAACCCGAAGATCAGGATCGCAAGAGTCCTCGATAGCCTCAGCGGGAATCAGGCTGGCATCGGCGCTCTGGTCAAAGAAGAAGACAAAGAGCTCATGCGCAAGACGATTGTCGATTTGGCGGAAAAAAGCCCTATCGAAGACGATTTTCAGATGTTCGTTTGCGTCATGTTTCATCGTTTGGGGCTGGGGAAACAAAGAGACCGTTTGAAGAACATGTCCCTTGATCCATCAAGAGAGGAACGGCTTCGCTATCTCGCTTATGAGGTTCTGCTCCATGCCCAAGTTACGGAGGAGAGCCCTATGGGGGTGACGTTCGATGGGGACACCTTTGCTATGTTCCATGAGCTCCGTACCCGCATGCTGTTACGCCACATTTTTCGCGATCCCAAGAAATCGGAAATCTTGGCTGAATCTCTCTATGAGTTGGAAGGGGAAGACATGCAAATCGCGAATTTTCTTGCCGTCGAGGAGTTGAGACAAGATGAGAGAATTCCGGCAGGGGTAGCGTACAGAAACATCCTCACTGATGGTGGCCCATCCTCTTTGAGTGAGCTCGCCTTAGACGCCATAAGCCGAGAAGGTGGCATTGTCGGACGTTCGATTTTGCAAGCCATCCGATCTCATGAGTTGGCGCCCTTAGAACGTCGGCGCATTCAAAGCCGGTTGGCCCAATGGCATTATCCAGAGCGGTCACAAGACGAGGAGACTGATTTGGAAGTCTTGGTTTCAGCTTGCGACCGAGAGGGCCGAGTTGGTTTCTTTCTGAAGTCGAAACGAGCCAATGGCCGCTTTGATGAGTTTTGTCTTTCAGCCAATATCGTGGAAGGATTGGAATCTGCTTCGTCCTCATTGGATGGGATTGATCCTGTTCATCCCCATGTTTTCGGCGTTGGGGCCTTAGTCGATTTTCCGCCATCCGTGGCTGCCTGGTTGTTGATGGAACACCGCAAGCTGCGATTGACAAGGGGGCGCAGCCATCTCCCAGAGGGGGAGCCCATTTTCGCTCGCTTAGAGAAAATCATGGCTCCAGAAGCAAACGTGTCTTTGGCCTTGGCCGAGCCATTAGAATCGAGCGAAGTCGCTTCTCTTTTGTCAGAGATGCCCTACCGATCTTGGGGTGAGAGGTGGCAGGAAAACATGGGCGATTCTGAACTCAAGAGCCGTTTCGAATTCATGGCCATATGGCATCGATTCCGGGGAGAAAGACGAAAGGCGGAAGTGGCAGCACTCTTGTCGAGGCGTCCGGAACAGCTTCAGGACATGGCTTGGGCCCAAAGCAGTCCGTGAAAGCCCCAAGGGGTATCGTATGCCTTGATGATCCCTTCCTCTCGCCTTACGATGCCCTTGTGAAAACTCTCAAAATAGTCTTCTTATCGTGCTTTCTGCTCTTGGCCAGCGGCCTTCTTCAAGGATTCTCCGTGAGGGCTCCCCATGAACCGCCACCGATTTGGTTTGATTTCGAGGTTCAAGACGAGCAGTTAACCTGCAAAATGATCGTCATTGTTCCTTGTTTCGACGCCTGGATGAATGTCACTCGGGTTAAACGGATGGAGCTGTCCGAGAGCGAGCGACCAGCTCATATCGAAGCCCTGAAATCGTGGTTCAATAAACATCCTATGGTCACGATCGATGGTATTGTCGTGGCGCCTACGATTCAGGAAATCGTCTTTAAGCCCATCATGGACCACCAGGGCATCACCATTGACTACGCTGAGGTGAAGCTCAATTATAGCCTCAAGGACAAACCGAAACGCATCAAACTCCGTTGGGATCAATGGGAGATCTTCCCGGATTGGCCTTTGAGAGGTTTGGATGCCTTGTTCGCTTGGGATGACGAACAAATCGCCGTGGGTTTGGACGAGACGGAGCCCGAATACGTTTGGCATGCGCCCCTAAACCCGAAGAAGAAATTGGTGCTCCCCGTTCCGCCTCCAGCGCCCCCACGCATCCGTGTTCCACTCTTGAGTGTGGCCTGTTTAGCTGGTTTAATCTTCTTTGCTTTCTTGAGCTTCGCATTGAAATTGGGCACCCGTGTCCGCTGGATTGGGGTGGCTGCTTTGTTTGTTTTGGCAGTGGCTCTGCAAGGACAAATGGTACGTTCAATGCGACCACCTTGGATGGCCGACGCTCAGCTTCCGACAGTGGAAGAAGCCCAAGATATTTTCGCGGCGCTTCAACAGAACACCTACCGAGCTTTTGACCATGAGGATGAAGAAGCTGTGTATGATGTCTTGGCGCGGAGTGTCGACGGCGAGCTCCTTGAACGGGTTTATGGCGAAGTATTTGAGAGCTTAGTTCTGAGAGATGATGGCGGCGCCGTTTGCCAGGTTCGCTCAGTGAAGATATTGAAAAGCACGGTTACTTTGCCCAAAGACCCTGAAAAGCGAGAATTCAAGGTCCGTGCCAAATGGCGAGTTACGGGTCGTGTCGGGCACTATGGCCATGAACATATTCGAGTGAATCAATATGTTGCGGATTACACTTTGAGAGAACGAGAGGAAGGTTGGCGAATCTCGGACGTAGATATCTTGAATCAACGTAGGATGGACCCCAAAGCTCTCGGAATCATAAAGTGAAGCACACCGACACGAGTCACATTGAAGGCAAGGGTATTCGAGTCGATGACCTGACTTTCTCCTATCCCTCCGGCGACTTCGCCATTCGAATCCCGAGTTTAGATGTCAAACCTCAGGAGAAGGTGGCATTTATTGGACCAAGTGGTTCGGGCAAAACGACACTTCTCAAATTACTCTCCGGCATTCTCAAGCCAAATCGCGGCCAAGTGACTGTCGGTGGTTTTTCGGTGTCAGCGGCTTCTGAGGCCGGCTGCAGCGCTTTTCGTCTGAAGAACATGGGGATGGTCTTTCAGGAGTTTGAACTTTTGGAAGCCCTCACTGTTCGGGAGAACA
>WFTN01000236.1 GCA_015485455.1 Planctomycetota bacterium
CCACTGGGCTTTGCTCATTCTCTACGTCCTGGTTGCCATCGCCTTGGTCATTTCGGGAATCGTCGCATTTGTGGCTTTGGGAAGAGGTGGAATCCCCGAAAACGCCGGCATGCCCAAAGATCCGGAAGCAGCCAAACGAAAAGTTTTCGGACTCATGCGCGCCGATATGGCGGTCTACTTGGGCGTTGCCATTTCCATCCCCATCTTCTCCCTCCTTGTACAGCGAAATGAACTCGCTGGCGGGATCCTAGGAATCTTCGGTGCCGCGGCATTCGCCTATCTGATTTTCTATGCGGTCAAAGCCGAAAAAGTTGCTCGAGAGCGCTTGTTCGTCGTTCTCATTTTAATGTTCTTCTCTCTCCTCTTCTGGGCATTCTTTGAGCAGGCCGGTAGCTCAGTCAACTTGTTCACGGATCGAAATGTCAACCGTGTCTTGGAAGACCGCACTGTCACAGAAGACGAAGTCGGTAAAACAATCGCCTTCCGCACCACCCAATCGAAGGAAGATTCTGGTGATCTAAGCGACCTTCCGATGCTTTCCCAAGCCCAGCTGGGTCTCAAGAACGCCGACCCGAAAATGAACGGCTTAGCGGCTGTTGCCTACGTGGAGGTGAAAAATAAAACGGTCGAGGAAAAAGCCGATCGCGTTCGCAAAGCGGACGAAGACCTCTACAACAAACTGAAGAAAATCGCCGATGACGAATACGTGGTCAAAGAGCTTGCCGCTTCTTTGGTTCGCGACGCTGCGCGCTTCGAAGCACTCAAAAAGGCGCTCCCAGAAGCCATCAAATCACCGGGGGATTTTGTCGACAAGAACGAAGCACTTGTCCTGTCTTTGGGCGACTTCAGAGAGACAAAATCGGGCAAGCCGAGACGCACTGAGTCGCGCTCTCCTTCGGAAAAGAAAGCCCTCAAGAAAGAGCTGAAAGCACTGTCAACACCAGAAACCGCCGCTCTCTTGCAGGAATTTAAGGCCGCCCTGCCCCAACTCGGAGGTGATTTCATCGACCGGGCGAAAGCGATTGCCACCCCAGGTGCTGCATTGGATGCCACCATTAAGACCTTGAGCGATGACGAAAAAGACGTCCTTTTTGCCAAGGTCTCAACCTTCGTTGCAGGTTGGAAGGCCAATGAAAAAACCGGCGATTCGCTGAAGACCACGGACTACTTCAGTATGACGGCTCTCACCGCTTTCAGAGACGCTTCCAAGCACAAGGATCTGAAAGCCAATGCCGCCAAGTCAATCGATTGGAAGGTGACGAAGGGGAATGTTGGCATGGGCGTTGGAGGCACCGAGATACCCGCTTCGGTGTTCCAAGCGATCAACCCCATCTACATCATCCTGTTCGGTTTGGTCTTTACCTGGCTCTGGAGTTTCCTTGGTTCCAAAGGTATGGAACCCAGCACGCCCTTTAAGTTTGCTCTTGGTCTCCTCCAATTAGGACTTGGCTTCGGTGCCTTTTGGTATGGAGCTCACACCGCCGATGGAAGAGGTATGAGCAGCATGTCTTGGATCTTCCTGGGATACCTGCTGCAAACAACCGGCGAGCTATGTCTATCGCCCGTGGGGCTCTCCATGGTAACCCGACTTTCTCCTAAGGTCATCGTCAGTACTGTGATGGGTGCTTGGTTCTTAGCCACAGCATTCTCCAACTTCTTGGCAAGTATGATCGCCAAACTCACGGGAGTTTCTCATGGTGGAGACGGTGGCGCCCAAGTCCTTCCTGCACCCACGGATACGGTGAACATCTACGGTGACGTCTTCGGAAAAATCGCCATCGCTGCCATGGTTTCAGCGGGAATCTGTTTCCTCTTGGTTCCGGTTCTCAAACGCTGGATGCATGAGAACGAAGAGCAGAATTAGGGTAAGTCCTCAAGTAATCTTGTGAAGTAAACCTCAACGGCGCCGCCCTCGCGGCGCCGTTTTCTTGCGACAGGAAAGAACGAAATGCCTATCTTTTTGTCTGAAGCACTGATCCACGAGCCCATGGGGATCATCGCAGTCCTGCTAGGAATCTTGGCTTGCCTTTTCGCAGCTAATGATCAGGTGTGGGGGCAAAAGATATTTCGCGTGCTTCCTTTCTTGGTCTTCGCCTATTTCGTCCCAACTTTGTTCTCGAATGTGGGCGTTATCCCCATTGAGTCCTCCGTTTATAAGTTCATTAAGGTTTGGTTTCTTCCGGCCAGCCTCCTGCTTTTGACCTTGAGCGTCGATATTCCTGCAATTCTCAAGCTTGGTCGCAATGCCATCGTTCTCTTCTTGACAGCCACATTCACCATTGTCATTGGCGGACCTATCGCCTATCTATTGCTCCATCCGATGATTCCCGACTCCATGGGAGAAGAGGCCTGGAAAGGCTTGGCCGCTCTTTCTGGATCTTGGATTGGTGGTACGGCCAACATGGTCGCCATCGGTGATAGCGTGGGCGTGGGGAAAGACACCTTCCAGCTCATGGTCGTGGTCGATGTAGCCGTGGCCAATGTTTGGATGGCTGTTCTTCTCTGGTTTGCAGGGCGTGAAAAGCAACTGGACGAGAAGGTAGGTGCGGATCGCACGAGCATTGATGCCTGCCGTCAAAGTGTTGAAGATTACCAGGCATCCGTGAGCCGCCCCTCTACCCTGTCGGACGTGATCAAGATTGTGGCTTTAGCGATCTGTGGCACCGTTGTCGCCCAATGGGCCTCATACTTTCTACCCACCGGCGAATTCGTGACGCGATTCACCTGGGTCGTCTTGATGGTCACCACCATGGGAGTGGGGCTTTCCTTCACCCGGGTTCGCAACTTAGAGGGAGCTGGTGCCAGTAAGATCGGCTCTTTCTTCCTCTATCTCTTGGTGGCGTCCATCGGAGCCCACGCAGATTTTGCCAAGATCCAAGATGCTCCGGCCATGGTTGCCATCGGGGCTTTGTGGATGCTGATTCACGTCATCATCATGATGGGAGTCCGAAGATTGCTGAAAGCTCCGATTTTCTTCGTCGCCGTGGGATCAAAAGCGAATATCGGGGGCGCAGCTTCGGCACCCATTGTCGCAGCCGCATTTCACCCAGCATTGGCCCCTGTAGGTATCCTATTGGCGGTATTTGGTTACGTTTTGGGGACTTACGCCGGGATCACCTGTGGCTGGCTGCTCAGGCTTGTCCATGGAATTGTCGGTTAGCCCCCTTTGAATATAGGAAGCAAGGAGTGTAGAATCTCTCCAGCGAGTCTTA
>WFTN01000237.1 GCA_015485455.1 Planctomycetota bacterium
GCCAACGGCTGAGGTTCCTTATTGCTTTCAACCTCTTGTGATCCCGGCTCTATCCAGAGATCCTGGTTGTTGTGGCTGTTTTAGACCGAACTATTCTCAATTCTTTGTTCTTATTTCTGGCGATAGACGAAACCTAAGGGCGAGGCCCTGAAACGAGGGGACTGGTCCAGGGTCTTTTTCCGAGATTTCTTGGGGAGATAGGGCGCAGCATGAAAGCGTCCGGAACGATCGGCAGGAATTTGACTTGTCGAAGCGGCTGGGTCGGGGACGGAGATCCTAAAGTTCTGCGGCTCTCAGGCCCAATCGGCCGAGGCGAAAATGCACACCGGCTTGCCCGGGAAGCGATTTCAGCGATTGACTGAAGAGTTCGAAAGCGGCATCGAGTTGGCCGATTTTCTCGTGAGCACGCGCCATCATATTGAGGACATTGTGAGAGTCGCGTGTCTTGCCTCCTAAAGTCATCAAGATCTCAATTGCTGCCTCGAATTGCTCATGAAGATAGTAGCCTCGGCCAAGATATAGTTTCGGGAAGTTAAGCTCAGGCACCGCATCATGGACTTTCTGCAACATTTCCATGCGCCAAACGACGACCGCAGGTTTCTCGACCAAACGGATCCTGAGAATCTGTTGCAGTCGACGTAGGGCACCATGGCGAGTGACGCGGTCTACGTCCTTGCCTAAACATGCCAAGTAAAGTGGCACCATGCTATTGCTCATCGCGTTCTCAGAGTTGATTTTCTTCTTCACCAACTTGACTGCCGCATCGGTAGCTTGAGGGTCGGCGCGAAAAGAATGTTCAAACGAAGTGAGAGCATGTTCTTCCCTTCCGGTCACCTCTTGGCAAAGTCCCAGCTCATACCATAGCTCGGCATAGAGTTTAAGTGAATCCGGTTCGCTGGTGGCGTCGAACCCTTGGATTGTTTCTTTCACGAGTTGGCGCGCCAGGTTGGGGTCACCGTCCTCGCGAATGGTTTGACAACGGGTGAGCAAATTGTGTGCTTTCTTGAGAATTGCCTTGTCACTCATGACTGTTTGCCTTCTTCTTCTTGGTCGAAGCCTTCGGTTCTCGGGGGATCAAGAGTCTTGTCGTCGTTGAATTCAAAGGCGTCGTCGAGACCAATGTCCCAATCATCGTCACTCAGAGTTGGTGGTTCGTCGCTAGTCTTGTCCAAAAAATCGAGGTCGGACTTTTTGAGCTTTTTCGTGGGTTCGAGTATGGGCATTTCCAAGAGGGTTTGGGGAAAGAGCCTGTCGCCAGTTGTTTTGGCCATCGCTTCTGGATCTTTTCCGCCGGTGGGTTTCTCTGTCGTGACCTCATTGCTTTCCGGATTCACATTCGGAGAAGTTTGTTTGTCTTGGTGTTGGTCGCCAGGAGCCAAGAGACGGCCAAACTTGCGGGCTTCTGGATTGACCTCAGCCTGTGTTCTGTCCATCAGATCACTGCGGGGGTGAGTCGCGGATTGGATCAGATGGCCAATTTCCTCAGCCCCAGGTCCAAGGATTTCTCCGAGGTATTCATGATCTAAGAAAAGTGGAATTCCCGTGTCGCTGGTTTGCAGGCCCATCTTTTTGAGGAGATGGCGAGGTGTCATGGCGATTTCTTCTAGATAGGAAATGCACTGGGGGCGGACTGCTTGATTGGTAGCCGCCTCTCGAAGATAGCCGGTGGCATTCTCTTTATTTCCGTGGAGGAGATAGGCCAAGCCTAAGAGCATCGACTTTTCTGCCGACTTCGATTGCTGGCAACGTTCCAGGTGCCTGAGAGCTTCCACTGGATGATGTAACGCCAGGTAGATGCGGCCAAGGTTTTCGTGCCATTCTTCTTTGTGGCCAGCTTGGACGTCCATGTCTTTTAGTAGACTCAATGCCCGGCGAAATAGTGGGGCACAATCTTCTGTGGCTTCGGTGGCGAATTTGACCAGGGCCTTAGCCATGAGCCACTTGGCATTGGCGGCGTTTGGTTTCAGGATCATGGCCTTACTGAACTCGTTGACAGCATCGGCATATTCATGGCGTTCCATGGCGGTATGGCCCTTGAGTTCATGGAGCCGTGAAAAGCCCACAGTATCATCCGCGGAAGCGTGTGCGATGAATTTTTCCGCCTGTCTTATGTTTCCCAGACGAAAAGAAGCAAAGGCAACTAGGTAAGCAACACGTGGGTCAGGATCTTCCTGCCATACGATTTCAAGTTGGTCGAGAGCATCTTGGAACCTTCTGGCAGCAAGATAGGCTTCTGATAAGACTTTGCGGTAGCGCGTGTTGTTGGCGTCAGAACTCACTGCGGTTTCCAAGTTGGCAATGCTTCGCTTGAGGACTGCTGGATCGAATTCTGATTCTATGTTGACCGTTAACATGGCGTTTGGATCTCGAAGGATGACTTGCTGAACCGGGGCATACTACAATAAGCCCTATGTCAGATGCCAAGATCAATATTGATGCGGTTCCTATTCATCTTTATGCGTCTTTTCCTGAATAGAATTCAATATTGCGGATACGCGCCTTTGGGCTGTAGACGGGATCTGCGGATCCGGTCCCATCCGGGCGTACCCAGAGACCAAAAGACGTTTGGCTGAGGTCTTATAGTAACGAAGAAAGACCTCCCGGGATGTGGGGATTTCATTTTCTTGCTTTGGTGAGGGTATTGTGCAGGCAAATCCCCAGGCCCGCATATTGGGTTCTAACCCACGAATGACCCCTGGACCCTGCAAAAGGGTCGGCGCTTTGACTGAATTCTGTGCCACTTCATCGAGGGATTCTGCTAGAGAGCAAATGACCTCCCGTGGGTCGTTAGATTTGGTTTCTTGGGTCCGGAGGAGCAGTCCTAGGTTTCCCAACGGATCTTCTAAATGCAATAAACCATCCCTGAATCGCGGAAGGATTCCTGGAGGGTAGGAGACCAGAATGTTTTCGATTGCTATCCAATAGGCTTTCGGTTTCTCGAAGCCTGGCCGCTTGATGCTCTTGAGAAACTGAATACTGTCCTTGAGACGGTTCGGGTTTGGTCTTGTTGACGCAGTCTGGGCAAAAATGACGGCATCTGTGGCCAAGATGAATTGGCCGACAAGAAGCGTCGGTTGCTCAACTCCTTTCTTATGCGAAATCGCTTGAAATTGGATGGCCGGAAGATCATGGACCCAGAGTGCCTGAACGTGGTGCAGCTTAGCTCCGGTGTTCTTCATGGCATTTCCGACCAGATGCTCCAAGGAGGGCCAAACATCGTTTTTTCGATTCCAAACCGACTGCGGAATGAAAGAGAGGGAGGCGACGAAGTCCTTGTCCTCTTGGGATGCGAACTGAGTGACAGTTTTGCCTTTCGCATCCGTAGTCCTTCGCGTGACTGGCCCCATGGTGGCTGGAACCCGAAAGGCGATCTTGAGTTTGGCGTCCACAGTTCCTTGTTGTTTCGACTTCACAGAAAGGGTTTGACCTGGGCTGGAGGCTGCCAAGATCAAGAGACACAACGAGATGAAGAAAATTCGTCTACAGGGCATAGCTTAGCTCGCGTTGGATGCTGCAGGTTAAAAAGTCGACGGCCTATGATATGGCAAAATGCACCGCTGTACGAATCCTCTCTTGAATCCTCCCGCGAGCCAAGCTCATTCTGTGGCATACTATGGACCGTTGAGCGAGGGAAGAAGGTGCGGGTTGCTGCGGGTCTCACCTGTTAGACTGGGCCCGTCATCTTGCCGGATCAATCACACCTGTGGACAAGGAAATGGAGCGACCATGACCGAAATTTTGACGTTGGGACTGCAATCTACCCTTTTTGACGCCCTCAAGCGTCTTGAAGGTGCGTCCAACCCAATTTGCATTATTGATGAGGACGGTCGGCTCGTTGGCGCCGTGGGAGATCGGGAAGTGCGTGACGCTGTCGCCCGGGCGAATTCTCAAGGCGAAGAGATCTCTCGAATCATGAACCTGCGCCCTCTCATCCTAGTTGAAGGCGAAGATGAGTCTGAAGTTTATACGATGTTGAAGGAGCATTTTGAGCCCTGGGCCATTGTCGTGGATCCAGAAGGTCATCCGCTTCGTGTGATCAATCGTGATGATGTCATTGAGGATGCGCGAATTCTGCGTCAGGCGATCTTGATGGTGGGTGGGGAAGGGACCCGCTTACGTCCTTTGACTGCAACTGTCCCCAAACCGATGCTTCCAGTTGGGGGTAAACCAATTCTTGAGCATATTCTGGAGCACCTGAAATCTCATGGTGTTGAGAGAGTGACCATGGCATTGGGTTATCGACCTCAACAAATTGAAGAGCACTTCGGTGACGGCGAGACCATGGGGCTTGAGATTCGCTATGTTCTTGAAGAGAAACCTCTTGGAACTGCTGGGGCCATCGGCTTAGTCCCGAACATCGACGACAGTCCCCTGTTGGTCATGAACGGTGATATCTTGACCGAGCTTGATTTGAGTGCCATGGCGTTGAGTCATCTTCGCAGAGAGTCGGCGATTACCGTTGGTGTTCGCCCTTATCAACATCAAGTTCCCTATGGTGTAACGAAGTTGATGGGGACTCGGATCATCTCTTTAGAAGAGAAACCCATGCTCACCTGTTGGAGCAATGCTGGGATCTATATTCTCGACCCTAAGGTTTGCTCAGCCATTCCAGAGAAGACCTACCATGACATGACCCTTCTGATTGAGAATCGCATTTCTGCCGGTGACAAAGTGAGCGCCTTTGCGATCCGAGAGTATTGGTGCGATATCGGTTTGCCAGAAGACTATGATCGTGCCCAATCTCTGTGGCAAGATAAGTAAGGTTGCAAAGCCAACTCTGAAGAAGTGGTTGGCGCCCAATCGGCGCCGAATCAATTCAACTGGATGTTAAATTCGAATTCGCCCCTGCTACGATAGGACCGGGGACGGCTTTCGACTTTGAATTCCGGGACACCGATCAGTACAGGCTGATTGATAGGCACTCGAAGGGTAAATTCGAAGCGACCGTGATCGTCTGTTCTGGTACCACCATAGATTGTTCTGGGCCACGGCTCTAATTGAAGGAAAACGTCAACATCTGAAACGGGGCGATTGAGGGATTTGGAACGAATCGTCCCGAAACAGCGAATCTCCACCAAAGATGCCAATGAGGGTACGGTTGCTTCTATGCTGTGTCGAAAGAAGGCTCCCAGTATGGTGCAAGCGAGACTCCCTCGATTGTCCGAATACTGGTTGTCGTTGATTCCTAAGAATAGATGTCCTGACTCGTTAAATACCATGGGGTGAGACGGAGAGATCAAGACCGGTACGCCATCTTGGCCAATCTTGCCGATCAAAGCGCCTGCGGGAAGATTCGGGGCTGGAAGTCCGTTGCGAAATGCTTGGTGGGATGAGGCTGATCTGAAGAACGATTGCAAAAGACTGGCGGCAATCCCTTCAGGCCCAGACCATCCAAAACCTTGAGTCGATGCCGAATCGAGGCTCCATTGACCTTGAATGTCAAAAACGACTTCCCTGCCAGCTTCCACATCGCCCCCTGTGTCTACCCAACCACCGTTAGCGGGGATGGGGACCTGACGACCCGGCGCGATAAACTCAGGAGGATCGTCATAAATCATCTCGCCGATGAACTGGCCGACTGCGCGGATTCCGGCCAAACGAAATGGGCCATCGCCAGCCAGCACAATGCGCATGGCCCGGTAGGTTCTGTTGGGATCGACTGGAATGGCGATGGGGGGCCTGGAAAGGCCAAGGCGATTGACACTGAGGCGGTGCCAATTTATGTTCTCGTTGCGGAAGGTCGCGATCCTTTGCCATCTTCCGCTCTCGTCTTCCAACTCCACCAAGATATAACGTGCAGCATTCACGTCAGAACCTGCAGAGCCGATTTCTATGCGATTGAGACGGGCGAGTCCCCCAAAGCGGCTTTCACTGAAGGCATAGGTGTTGTTGTTCGAAAACCAAGTGCCACCGTCATATTCCGAGCCACGGCTCAAGCGGCGATTGCGACTGCTTCTTCGAGGCAGACTACCTTGGGCTCGTGCTGCCACATTCACCTGGCCCGTGTTGAAGGGCTGGAGAGGTTGGTTCCAGGAACCTTCGTAGTTGTCCCGGTCTCGCCAGTTCTGAGGACCAGCGTAGAGCCAATTTCGTGGCCTCGCAGGAGGGACTCTTCTGAACCAGGGGTTGATTGAACTCAGAGGGTTCTCCCGGCAATAGACGGAAACAAACTTAGATTCAGGAAGCCAGAAGAGCTGAACCTTTCCTGGCCCTTGTCCCTTGAAGGCGAAATGGAGTTTTTTTCTGGCGTTGCCAAAAAGCCCGCCGAAAAGATTGTTCTTTTTTGCTCGGTCTAAGATATTGACCGGGAGAGTGATGTCACCCAAAGGGACTTCGATAGGGCGCTTGACACCAGGGCGATAAATGAAACTCGTGATCTCTGGGCCACCGAAAGCCCGTAAAAGAAGGACTCCTTCTTTGTCCGGCCATCTTTCCTTTGGA
>WFTN01000238.1 GCA_015485455.1 Planctomycetota bacterium
ACTCAGAAGCAAATCTGCGGCTAAAGGGGCTTGATTTCTTTCGGGTCTCTGCTGGCGACGGTTGGAAGTCCTTTGGTGGCAAGGGCTTATGGTCGTCGCTTTTTCTTTTCCCGACTGTTTCAAATTCCTTTCTGACCGTTGAGTCCTGACCCATGTCCACATAAAATGCCGCTTCCCCAATTTGGGGATCCTTAAGGATTTGATCAAACAACCATGGGCGCTGAGTTGCCAATAATTCACGCCTGGAGAATGTCATGGCAGTACCAAAAAGACGGACCTCAAAGTCCAAGAAGAACCTTCGTCGCGCCCACCATGCTTTGAAGACCCCGAACACCATCCGCTGCTCCAATTGCGGTAACTCGTTGATTCCCCACCGTGTTTGCAGCAATTGTGGTCATTATCGTGGACGTAACGTCTTGAATCTCGAGATGGCTGACTGAACCTCCCGCCAACCATTCTTGTTTGCTGGATGAATCGGAAAAGCTGAACATGCGAATTGCTCTTGATGCCATGGGCGGCGATAACGCCCCGTACGAGATGGTCATGGGTGCTGTTGAGGCGCTCACACGGGAATCCGACTTCGAAGTCCTGCTGGTTGGGCGTCAAAGCGAAATAGAAGCTGTTCTTGATGCTGAGAATCCCGACATTGATCGGGAGCGTCTTCCAATTCTCCATGCCGAAGACGTCGTGGGCATGGACGAGAGTCCCGTTGATGCTCTGCGAAAGAAGAAAGACAACAGTATTAGCAAAGCCCTGGGCGCTGTCCGACAAGGAGCTGCCGATGCTTTCGTAAGTGCCGGGAACACGGGGGCGGCTGTGGGCGGTGCCACTTTGTTCTGGAAGCTCATCCCTGGGGTTAAGCGTGCAGGAATTGCTGTCCCTCTGGGGACCCGAGGCAATAGCTCCATCGTCATCGATGTGGGAGCAAATATTCACTGCAAGCCTCGTCACCTTCTTCACTACGGCATGATGGCTTCGATCTATTGCGAGCATGTTTTGGGGCAAGAGAACCCTAAGATCGCTCTTCTCAACATCGGCAGTGAAGACAGCAAGGGCAATACCCTGGTCAAAGAGACCCAGCAGTTGTTTGAAGGGGCTCCCCTTAACTTCATTGGCCACTGTGAAGGCGGCGATATCTTCGAGAAGAAGGCCGATGTGGTTGTCTGCGAAGGATTCGTGGGCAATGTGGTTCTCAAAGTGAGCGAAGGTCTCGCTGAAACCATGCACAGCCAATTCGAAGAGATCGTCGGCGGACACGTCAGCAACGATGAAAATGTTGGCATGGCTCAGCACATTCGTGAATTCCGCCGGGCCACAGACTACGCTGAAATCGGCGGTGGAGCCCTCTTGGGTGTAAACGGGATTTGCATCATCGCCCATGGCAGATCTGGTCGCCGAGCAATCAGCAATGCTATTTCGCTAGCGGCCAAATTCGTTCGGGCTGAAGCACCCAAGAAAATCGAAGCTGGCGTTGATGCGCTGCGAAATGAATAAAGCGAGTTCAGTCCTTGTTCCATATTCGGACTGAGGTCTTGTGGGCTCAAGAAGATACCAGGGGAAATCATGGTGGATACGCTGCGCAAAGTTGGAATCGCTGGTACTGGTCACTATGTACCAGAAAGAATCGTGCCCAATAAGTGGTTCGAAGACACATTGGACACAACCGATGAGTGGATCTTCGACCGCACTGGAATGCGGGAACGCCGATTCGCTGAAAAAGGGCAACCCTGCTCTGATTTGTGCATCAAAGCCGGTAAAAAGGCTTTGGACGATGCGGGTATGAAGCCAGAAGAGCTGCAATTGATCATTGTTGCGACTGTCACCCCCGATCATCTCTTGCCCGCAACGATCGCTTTTGTCCAAGATGGATTGGGGGCGATTAATGCCGGCGGTTGGGATGTCAATAACGCATGTACTGGATGGTTGTCTGCGCTGATGTCGGCCCAAGGGATGATTGCCGCAGGAATCATCGACAACGCGATGGTCATCGGCGCCGAAGTTCTCAGTAGCATGATGAACTTCAAAGACCGTGGCTCTGCCATCCTCTTCGGTGATGGAGCGGGTGCGACGATCTTAAAAGCGGACCACCCAAGAGGGCAGATCTTGTGCTCGTCATCTGGCATGGATGGACGTCAATGGAAAGCCATTTCTCGTCAGGCTGGTGGCAGTAAGCAACCCGTGACTCATGAAGACTTGGAGACTGGCGATCATCTCATGGCTCTTCACGGGAACGATGTCTTTAAGTTCGCCGTTGCCAAGTTCCGCGATTTGATTCGGGAACAAGTGGCGACCCTGGGCATCGGCCTGGATGACATTGGGCTTATTGTTCCCCATCAAGTTAATCTTCGCATCATACAATCGGCGTTGAAGAAACTCGATTTCGATATGGATCGTATCTTCGTCAATCTTCAGAAATACTCCAATACTTCTGCGGCATCCATTCCCATCGCTTTTGATGAGGCAAGGGCTGAAGGTCGTGTCAAGGAAGGCGAGCTTATTAGCTTCATTGCTTTTGGTGCTGGGCTCGGATGGGGCCAGGCCGTCATTCGTTGGTAGAAAGAAATTCATGGCAAAGACTGCATTGCTTTTCCCCGGACAGGGCGCCCAGAAAGTCGGCATGGCCGCAGACTTCGTCGAGAAGTTTCCGGCAGCCCGAGAGATGTTTGATCGTGGAAACGAGACCCTTGGGTATGATATCACCAAACTCATCCTTGAGGGCCCAGACGCGGATCTGACCCAAACTCGCTATTGCCAACCGGCAATCTATCTCACCGGTGCCGCCATTGTTTCTGTGCTAGAGTCCGAGGGGAAATTAGAGCGCAGTGACATCGCTTGCACAGCAGGGCTTTCCCTCGGTGAATACACGGCTCTTTATTTTGCTCAGGTGTTTACTTTTGAAGAGGGATTGACTCTTGTGGCCCGTCGTGGCGAAGCTATGCAAGAGGCATCTGATGCACCTCCGAGTGGGATGGTGTCACTTGTTGGGGCTGATTTAGAAAAGGCGACAGCCGTGGCTGCCGAAGCTGCTGGGGACGATGTTCTCGTGGTCGCCAATCTGCTTTCGCCGGGACAAGTGGTTCTCTCCGGTACGAAAATGGCCTGCGCTCGTGTCCCAGAAATCGCTAAGAGTCATGGTATTCGTCGAGCCATTCCTCTCAAAGTTGCAGGTGCATTTCACAGTCCATTGATGGCATCGGCAGCAAGCAAGCTGAAGAACGTTTTGGATGGTATGGATCTCAAGGATCCGACGATTCCAGTGGCTGGTAATGTGACCGGCAAGTTCATGACAGAGGCAAAGGAAATCCGACTTGCTCTCGAAAGGCAAGTGGTCGAACCAGTGCTTTGGCAACATGCCATGGGGGCGATGATTGAAGATGGTGTCGAGAAATTCATTGAGCCAGGCCCCGGGGCTGTCCTTTCTGGATTGATGCGAAAGATAGATCGTCAAAAGACCTGTGTCAGCTACGACAAAGTCGAAGACTTGGGCTAAGGTTCCTTCAACAATAATTTCGTGTTCTGAGACCAATGCAAGGGCCGGAATGCGCAAAGGAGAATTCATGGATCTCAATCTGAAAGACAAAGTTGCTGTCATCACCGGGGCAAGCCGGGGTATCGGCAAATCGATCGCACTCGAGCTGGCTCAGGAAGGCTGTCACGTTGCTTGCATCGCTACGGCGGAAGAACGGGCTGCGGCGACAGCAGCAGAGGCTGAAGGGCTGGGGGTCAAGGCAAAAGCTTACGGTGCTGATGTCTCTAGCTTCGAAGACATGAAAGAGTTGTGTGCCAAGATTCTGGAAGATTTTGGCACCGTCGATATTCTGGTCAATAACGCTGGTATCACCAAGGACCAATTGCTCCTTCGGATGTCCGAGAGCGACTGGGATCAAGTCATTGCTGTGAACCT
>WFTN01000239.1 GCA_015485455.1 Planctomycetota bacterium
GTGGGGTGTCTATCAGATTTCCGCTTGGAAAAATGATGGACTTGACGCAGATGCGTCTATGGAGGCAGCTTGCGATGATGCTGAGATCCACCTTGCCCACGCTTATCAAATATTAAGTAAAGAGATGAAGCGCCGTCAGGTGATGGATTTCGATGACATGATTTTATTGAGCCGCGGTTTGCTCCGGGATCATCCTGACGTGGTCGACGCTTGTCGCGATCGTTTTCGCTATATGATGGTTGACGAGTATCAGGATACAAACTCGGTTCAGTATGATCTTATTCGCTCCTTGGCTGGAGGGCGCCGCAATTTGGCTGTGGTGGGAGATGATGATCAAAGTATCTACGGCTGGCGCGGAGCTCAGGCTGGAAACATTCTTGATTTCGCCAAGCATTATCCAGGAGCGAAGGTGGTCACTCTGGATCAGAACTATCGCTCCACCAATGTGATCTTGCGGGCCGCGAATCGCGTCATCAGCAACAATCAAGGCAGAATGGAGAAGAACCTCTGGTCTGCCTTGGGAGAAGGCAGCCTGATACAGCTTTTTCGGGGGGAGGATGAACGGGATGAGTTGATGCATCTCATCGCAAGAATCCGAGGCTTAACGCATCGGCAAGTTCCCTACAGCAAGATCGCCATTCTTTTTCGAGCCAATACTCAAGGAAACGCAATTGAGCTGTTTCTTCGGGAAGCAGATATTCCTTATCGGGTGGTGGGAACTCGTTCTCTTTTTGACCGACGTGAGTGTCGAGACCTCATCGCTTACCTCAAGGTCTTGGCCAACCCCATGGACGATGGGGCCTTGCTGCGGATCATCAATACCCCTTCTCGAGGAATTGGTCGGACGACCCAGGACAAGCTGATGGCGGCGGGGGTGAGTGCCAGAAGAGGAACTCTTGAGCAGATTCTAAGTGGCGCTAGCGATACTTCCTTTTCGCCGAAAATCAACGCCGCTGTGGTTGAATTTCGGGAGGTGATGGCGGCCACTCAAACTCATTTTGATGAAGGCCGCTTGGCTGAGGGCATGGAGTACCTGCTGGAAGAAATTGGCTATCGTGACTACCTCATGATTGACGCTGAGAATGCTCAAGATGCGTTGATACGATGGAATGTTCTTCTTCAGCTCATTGAATTGGCCCAAGCCTTTGAAGACGCTCACAAAGGGGAAGACATTCTTCCGGCCTATTTAGAATCGCTGGCTTTGGATGAACGTCCTAAGGATGATTCTAATAAGGAAGAAGATGGAGTCACCATGTTGACCGTCCATGCTGCCAAGGGTCTTGAGTATGATCATGTCTTCTTGACGGGACTGGAGGAGGGACTCTTGCCCCACAAGAATTCTCTGGGTGACGACGATAACTTAGACACCATCGATGAAGAGCGCCGACTCTTCTATGTGGCGGTGACCCGAGCCAGAAAAGAACTTTATTTGAGTTTGGCTAAGACCCGCCGCCGTTGGGGTAAAGATGAGGAACGGGAAGAATCTCGTTTTCTTGGTGAGCTGGGCGATGAAGATTTGAGTGTGATTGATCCGGCAACCGAAGGACCGGCAGAAGAAGAAGTCGCCACGGACTATCTGTCCCAACTCAAGGGGCTCTTCGGCGGTTCTGAATAACTTCTCTTAGTTACGTTCCACGTCGTGTTTCTCGGTGGCAGAAAAAAAGACTGCTCTTCTTGCCTTCGTTGAGGTGAGAAGAGCAGCCAGATTCTTGATTTCGCCGTAAAGTTTAGATTCTTTTCTTCAAACGACGCAGTTCTTTGCGCAGCTTTTGGACTTGGCGCTCGAGGTTTTCGATTTCCTCTTCGAGGTCATTGTCGTCTTGACCATGATGGTGGTCTTCGTCGGCTTCTTCGATGATTTCCACGGTGTGACGACTGTGGTTGTTGTTGTGGGTTTGGGTGTCCTTGTGTTTCCGCAAGAAGCCCTTCAGAGAAGGCTTGTGGCCTCCGTGACCTTTGCCCATATGGCCTCCATGGCCCTTTTCGTGTTTTCCGTGACCCTTGGAACTAAACAGATTGCCTATCGTGGGCATGTGCTTTTTGTGCATCTTCGATGAGAATGGGCCCCCACCATGATGTTTGCTTCTGTGCTTCTTGGGAGCTTTCTTAAAGTAGAAGTCAGCCTTATTTGAGGCTTTGCCCTTCTTTGGGCAGTTGGAGCAGTTCTCTTTCTTGCCGCTGGATCGCCAAGTGCCAACTTTTCCATGGGGACCTTTGCGGGACCAAGCAAAACTATGTTTTTTTGGGGCTTCTTTGGACCAAGCGAAGGGGTGGTTCTTCTTGTGGGCTTTTCCCTTGAAGTGCTTACTTTGTTGGTCGCAATGGCCCTTAGCCATGTTCTTGGGGAATCCGTGCTTCTTATTGAAGAAACCATGGGCCTTGCTGTTTTTGTGTGGGGCGAAGGAAAAAGATCCGTGTGACTTTTTGCTCTTTTTGCTGCCATGGTTGCAGTTGCAGCAGCTTCCGCCTTTTTTTCCTCTGTGCTGAGACAGCATCTTGAAGATGTTGCGGCAAGCTTTCATGGGGAAGTGCATGCCGTGTTTGCCGTATTGGACGTGGATGTCGTCGGCACCTTGAAGCATGGGGAAATTGATTCCTCCCTTTGGACTCATTAAGTTCATCAAGGGGAGGGGTTGGCCATCCAGTTTAATCTGAACTTTGGCCAGGTGCTTCATGGCTTCTCCAGCCAGAGCTTGCCATTCGCCACCTTCCATGTCGCCGAGGAGAGCCATAAAAGGAGCCAAGCCTTTGGGGTTCTCATGAGTGAGTTGACTGAGAATGCCAGCCATCCCTTCTGGCATCGCTTCGATCTCGAAGATGACTTCGTCGTCGCCATCATGCTCGGTCTCAACGTGGATGCTAGCTTCGCCATGATTGTCCAGGTTGAAAACATGACCTTGATGGGTGTTCTCGTGGAGATTCTTGCCTTCTTTTCTGTGGATGATGACCTGATGGCCATCAGTCAACTTCTTTAATCGAAGGATCTGATCTTTGTGGTTCTTTTTGGTCTTCTTCTTGAGATGGATGCCAGGCTCCAACTCAATCACTTCTACCTCGATCTCCCCATCCTGAGCTTTGGCATGAAGGCACATGCCGGCAAGGATGAGAGTGCTCAACATGAGCGTGGTTATTCTCTGCATAGGTGAAACTCCCGTTCTTCCGTTATGCGCGATTCGTGCCGCGCTCCAAGAAAGCGGGATTGTCACCCGCGCGAGTGATGGTACGGTTCCTATCGGAACTTGCCCCGTGTTTATTCATGACAACTCATTTTCTCCTTTCACAAACGAATAAATGACACTCTCATCTACAGAAGTCAAAGTCATAGAACGACTTAGGGGTATGGCCCCCCAGCTTGAAGAATGGCTCGAGAAATTCGTCAGCATCGACACTTACACCGACAATCATGGAGGAATCAATGAATTTGGCTGGCAATTAGAGCAGGAATTCATGAAATCTGGCCTTCACACCAGTGCTTTTGTCACCGGTGTCTCTGGCCAGTACGTGATTGCCCGAACCCGGGTGCGAGAGGGAAATCGGCTTATGCTCCTGGGTCATATGGATACCGTGTTTCCCACAGGTTCAGTGAATCTTGAGGTGGGAGTGGATCCGAAGAACCCGGATCGCCTTCTTGGGCCCGGCGTCACCGACATGAAGGGGGGCATAGCCATTATTCTGGGGGCGGTCAGGGCCTTGCACGAAGAAGGACTTTTGCAGGATCGCTCGCTTTGCGTGGTTTTCTCTGCAGATGAGGAGACTGGGTCTCCTGCGGGGCGTGATTTGATTCGCCAAGAGGCAGAAGAGCAGCATTTGTGCCTGGTTTTTGAATCAGGAACCCCCCTTGGCGGTGGTGGCTCCGCCTTTGTGACTGGCCGCAAGGGGATGGGACGATTTCGATTGGAGATCAAAGGCATAGCGGCTCACTCCGGGGTTGCGAAAGCCCAAGGGCTGTCAGCCGCCCTGGAGGCCGCTCACAAGATTATTGACTTAGAAGCCCTCAATGACCCGGAAAAACAGATCACAGTGAACGTGGGGACGGTGAAGTCTGGCACATCGATCAATACGGTGCCTGACCAGGCGATTCTTGAAATCGACTGTCGTTTTGCCGACCCGGAGGAGGGGGAGAAAGTTTTAAGCCGCATTCGAGAAGTTTGCAGTGAAGCCTCCATTTGCCTTGACACAACTGGTGCCAAGCCGGAGTTGATCTTAGAAGAACTTTGCGGCCATGGTCCTTTCTTGCGCACGGAGGCCATTGAGCGCATGGCCAATCGAATCAAGAACTGGGGCCAAGACATCGGGCTTTCATTGGAGGAAGAATCCCGGGGGGGATGCAGCGATGGCAACATCACCGCCGCCATCGGAATTCCAACGGTGGATGGTTTGGGTGCGGTTGGTGGTAATATCCACTCTCAACAGGAATGGTTGGACAAGAAGTCCTTGCTCGATCGAAGTTCTCTCTTGGCGCTCACGATGATGAGATTCTATGAACTCTAAAGCTCTTCTGATAGTGATTCTTGCTGCTGTGGCCTATGGCGGTTTTATTGCGGCACATAAGAGATTTGACCAACGCACAGGGCCAGTTTCTCCAGAAGAACATGGCTTTGACGCCAGCCCTTTGATCGCGAAATGGATGCTTCTGGGCCAGGACAGCGTGGAGGCCATTTCGGCGGAGTTGGCTGTCGCAGATCCCGAAAGCCAGGAGTTGATCGCTCTTTTACCCAAGTCTGATGAGGCATGGTTTCTCCGATCCCAAGAGATCGCCAAAGCCGGAGCACCCAAAGCTGCCGCAGGAAAACTCATGGTGATCTTCCCTCAAGGGCGTCAGGTGGAATCTCCTCGAACTTTGAAAGTGAGTCGAGATGGCACAGGCTCGGCTTGGGTCCGGGTCTTGGCGGTTAAAGACGGCAACCCCAAGGTTGAGATGGGGGGCTTCAAGATTCAAGTCAATGTGCCCCAGGTTTTTCCTGAAACGATGTCGTTTTCTTCGGGTCAAAGTTATCAGCTCATGGTGGCTGATTCTGAGACCGCGAAGAGCAGGCAGGTGGGGTCGTTCTCAATTCTGAACAGAGCCGAAATTGACCGAGTGAAGAAGGCCATGTCGATCTTGAGGAAACATGTTCACGAAGTGCGACCACGATTGTATTTGCAGGCATCTGTGGCCATGTCTTGGGGGCTCCACGACAACGCTCAGAAGGTCTTGGACCGACTGCCTAGGCATAGCCAAGGAGTTGTTGAGCTTGGGTTGACTGAACGGTTGATTTTCCTCGCCGAGCGCCGCAACAACATGGCATTCTGCCGACAAATGCTGAGGCTTCAGAAACAATCGCGGTGACTTCTTGAGGTCTCTATTGAGCGAGGAATTTCTCCGCCGCCAACTTCACATCTTCCAATTTCAACAGCCCAGGCGAGGCCTTGGCGATTTCGAAGATGAAGTTCACCAGATTTTCATCCTGATCGTTGAAACCCAGTTTCTTCAGGCAGAACAAAACATTGGATTTTCCTGACATGGGACCAACACCAATCTCTTGTTCGCGGCCGAAATCTCCAGCGGGGACGCCGGAATAAACCCGGTCTGCCAGCCAATTGTCGTTCTTGTTGAGTGCCTTGATCACTGCCGCAGCGTGAACCCCGGTTCCGGTCAAGAAGGCATCATGGCCGAATACGGGATAATTGGCTGGAATTTCGACACCCAGAATCTGGGCAGCCAGTTGGTCATAGGCGTGCAAGTGGGTGAGGTCGTTGTCGATCCAGCCCTCAAGTTTGAAGTTGACCAAAATGAGGTCCATGGCGGCATTGCCAGCGCGCTCCCCTATCCCGAGTGCGGCTCCGTGGATTTGGTCAGCTCCGGCTTCGACTGCCGCCAAGCAGTTGGTGACGCCTAATCCTCGGTCGCGGTGGCCGTGCCAATCGATCTTCACGTCTTTTCCGGACTCTTGCACCAAGTTCTTGATGAAGGAAACGAGCTTGAAGGTTCCTTGGGGCGTGGCGTGGCCACAGGTGTCACACACCACAAGACGTTCGGCCCCCAAGTCGATGGCATGTTGGTAAAGGCGAGCGATGTCTTCAGGCTTTGACCGTGTTGTGTCTTCAGTTACCAATGAGAATGGGACCTCGTGCTCTGCGGCCCAGCCAAGGGATTTGTCGATGTGTCCGAGAATCGTGTCCAAGGTCCAGCCTTCCGTATATTGACGGATGGGGGAGGAGCCGATGAAGCAATTGGCCAAAATAGGCAGGCCAGTTTCGTCCATAATGCGGCGGACGGGTTCGACATCATGAATGAGCGTGCGGCAGGCGGTGTTGACGTCGATGGACAACCCTTCGTCCTTGATCGTCTTGGCCAAATCTAAGCAGTCGTCGTAGTGACGGTCTCCGGCACCGGGGAGGCCCACATTGACAGTATGAATGCCAATCTTGTCCATAAGCCGGATCAACTGGCGTTTCTCTTCGATGGTGGGATTCTTCACCGACGGGTTTTGCAGTCCGTCTCGAAGTGTTTCGTCGTCAAACGTGACAGTGCGTTTGGTGCCTGGAGCCCTCTCATAGGTATTCCAGTCAAAGATCAAATTGTCGTGAGCATTTTCGGTCATGGGGTGATTCTAACCGCAGAGGGGGCTTGAGGGAAGTTAAGGGCCATCTGTGGGCGATACGGGAGCTATGTCCATTGATCCCAGCGGTTTGGTGATCTTTCTCGATTGAGAACGTCAATTTGGTCAAAAAATGTCAAATTATTGCCCTTCGTCAAAGATGCCGTAAAAGCAAGGCATGGAGATTTGGAAAATCGGCGGATCCTGCCTGTTGGGTGCCGCGTCTTATCAGAATATTGCCGAATTGGTTGGGCGCCGGCCCAAACCCAAGGGAATCGTGGTGTCGGCCATGTGTAAATCCACAGATCTTCTCGATGGCCTTATTCGAGGTCAGTCGAAGCATCCCGAGGAATTTCTTGACCGCCATCGGTTGGTATGGCGTCACTTGGGGGGAACGATTGAAGACTTTGGGGCCATGGAAATAACCCTGATGGCTAAACTTGCCAAGGACGAAGAATTTTCGGCCTCAGATCGGGATAGTGTCCTGGCTTGGGGTGATGAGTTTTCGGCTCAAGCCCTGGTTCTTGCCCTGGGCCAAAAAAACCTGCCCTGTCAATATGTGAGTGCGGGTGCCTTGGGTTTGGTGACAGATGATACTTTTGGTCAAGCACGTCCTGTTGGGGATGTGCGCACCCGTATTCGCCGAGCCATGGAGAACTTGGAAGGGCTCATCGTGGCCCCGGGTTTCGTCGGTGTCACTGAAGATGGTCGAACCACGACATTAGGGCGTAATACGGGGGATTACAGTGCGGCCCTTGTTGCCGCCGCCTGGGGTTCTTCCGACTTGCGGGTCTTTGCCTCAGCAAGAGGAATTCTCAGTGCCGATCCGGCTCGGGTTCCCGGTGCCCAGCCTATTGACGAGATGCGCTATGACGAAGCGGCTGAGATGGTTCATGCGGGAGCACCGGTCATGCACCCCTTGGCTCTTGCCACCATGCAATGCGTTGGGGCAAATACGTACATAGAAAACCTGGACCATGCCAATGACGATGTCACCTGCATCACCACGGAAACATCCAAACCAAAAAATTCCTTTCGGGCGATTCCCCATCGCTCGGGGTTGACTCTCATTGAGATGCACCCGCTTCCAGGTGTTGGGGGCCAGAGAGTTTTGGGGGAAGTCTTGGGTGTTTTGCAAGAGCAATCCGTGGCAGTCGACATGAGTTCAGCTTCGGAATCTACAGCATTCCTCGCCGTTCAAGCTGGTCCTCATGTGGCCCCTATTTTGGATGGGTTCTCAGATCGTGCGATGATTGACATGCAGCCAGGCTTTTCTTCTGTCAGCCTGGTTGGTCTGGGGGTAACGGAGGAAAGGGGCATTTCCTCCCGGGCTTTGGCTATCCTTACGGAAGCGGGGATCTTCCCGAAGTTCATGAATGAAGGTGGGCAATCTCCTCGGGTCTCTTTCTTGGTGACTGAAACTGATTTAGATCGAGCGCTGCAATTGCTCCACGATGCTGTGATCGCTCCGAACTAATCTTCAACCGGTTGTTGGATGGGCTGTGATTCAAGCATGAGGGTTTCTCTTGCTTCGTTTTCATTCCACGGCAAGCAGATGAGGAATTCAGCTCCTCCTTCTTCTCGATTGTGAACACTGATGAGACCATCGTGGCTTTCAATGATGGCGCAAGCGATAGCAAGACCTAAGCCGGCCCCCTCGAAACTGCCTCGAGTCACGGTGCTTTGGGAGAAGGTGTCAAAAATCATGCTGAGTTCTGTGGGGGGAATGCCGGGGCCATGATCTGCGACACGCACCACCACGTCGTTCTTGGTGCAAGATAGGTCGACGGAGACATCGGTGCCTGGTTCGCCGAATTTCCCGGCGTTACCAAGGATGTTGACGAAAACCTGACGCATATGTTTGCGATCAAAGCGAATCCTCTTGGGGAAGTCGTTTGAAACTGTGATCTTGATTTCAAGCTGTCGTTCAGCGAAGAGAGGTTCGTATTTTCCCACGATGTCGAACAAGAGGGCCCTCAGGTCAAGATATTCAAAGTGGTAGTCCACCTTGCCAGATTCGATTTTTGAGATGTCGAGGAGATCGTCAATCAAGGGTAGAAGTTCGCCAGCGCTTTCTAAGATTTGCTGAAAGTAAAACAGGGTCTTATCACGATCCAATCGGTCGATGCGACGAATGCCCAATTTGGCGAAAGAAATCATACCATGCATGGGTGTTCGAAACTCGTGGGAGACACGGCCCAGAAATTGAGACTTCAGTTCATTGGCGCGGACGGCTTCGTCCTTGGCTGCCCGCAACTCCTTCGTCCGCTCCTCCACCATGATTTCCAGTTTCTCGGTGAGCTGACGCATTTGCCTTTGGGCTTCGAAAGCTTCAGCCATCATGTTGAGCATGGCCCGCCTGGTGTCTTCCAAGTCGGAGACGCGAGATTGAAGTTGGGCTGTTCTTTGGTTTACCTTGTGCTCAAGTTGGTTCGAAAGGCGTTCTTGTTCATTGCGGAGAAAAGCCGACCCAAGAGCTTGAGAAAGAAGTAAGGCCGAGCAGGAAAGGTTGCGGCGTGCTTCTTCTGAGGGCAGAGTCTCACCGTAGATGCCCAAGACTCCCAAGAGCCTGCCCGCCGAGAAAAGAGGAAAACCGCAGAACGTTGTCAGGTTGTGTTCTTTGCACCATGACAACTCAGTCTCATAACCTGAGCCTCGCAACTCATGACAGAAGTGATCGTGTTCATTCTTGCCAACGATCCCAGGAAGTCCTTGGCCGAAGGCCATGTTTGACATCGGGTCCTGGAGGGCTGTTGTTTCCCCAGCAGAAGCCTCCAGTTGGAGGCAATGGAAAGAGGTTTCACAGGCCGCGGGTTGGGTGCAGTTTGAGCAATGTTTGGTCGATCTGGAAAGCCATATCCGTACAACGCTCCTGGGCAGCCGGTCGTCGATGGACCGTACAGCCGCTGAGACGATTTCCACCGCATCTCTTTGGTCCCGCAGGAAAAGGGCGAGACTTCGAACAATGTCCAAGCATTCGCCTGTTTGGGGCGCGGACATGGCTTACCTCATTTTCAATTCAACCTGCATAAACTATCGGTAAGAATGGGTTTAGCCTTGACCGGAAATGTCGATGTTTGTGCCTGTGGGCCGTCACTCAGGGCTTGGGCTTCATTCGAGCGACTTGCCGGAAAGTCTTTTCCCATTGAGGTTTCTGGGTGGTCCAAAGATGGGACGCCAGGATGGGGGGGAGATTTGAAGAGGGATTCACTCTTCCAGCGATCCGACCCGGAAGGTGGGTTGCCAGCTCTCCAGGGGGATAGCGGAAAGCTTCTGGGTAAATCTCAGGGTAGCTCAAATGGTCGGGGACGATGGGTTCGGCTCCGGCCAAGGCCGCTTCCATTACTGACAAGCCAAAGAACTCGTGGACCGCGGTAGAAACCACAAAATCTGCTCTGTAGAGGAGGGCTTCGTAGGCCTTGCGATCTTTCACATGACCCCAATGAGTGATGTGTTTGCTTAGTTTTGATTTGGCTTCGCCAAAAACATCCGGCTGAGTCTTAAACGACTGCCCCAAGACCATCAGCTCAAAGGGGATCTTTTGCTCTTTCAGGTGAAGAAGTGCGGCGAAGAATTCCTCAGGGTTTTTATCATGCTCCCATCGATGATTCCAAAGGATGACTGGGGGCTGATTCCCGAGAGTGGCGCTCTTTTCTTCCTTTTTGCCCAGGGGTTGCGTCAGTGCCGGTGGCAGCACCAAGGACTTGGCGGCAACTTTGGCGAGGGAAGATTGCAGGTGAGTGTCGGGGACATCCTTGAGCACCAGCCCCATGCCCTCCAAGAAGCTGGATCGGTTCCATTCGCTGTTGAAGAGGTTTAAGTCTGCTGCCAAAGCTGTGGTGAAGTTGGTGATGACAAAGTGGCGGTCGCGGACATCTTCATTGCGACTGGGATAAGCCCATTGATTCTCATGCCAATAGACGATGGCAGGAAGTTGAGCGAACCTCTCGGGGGCTAAGCCGCGAAAGTCGGCCAAGCTGAGAAAGGTGGAGGCTAAGATGAGGTCGAATTCTTCACCCTCGAGTTTCTCCAAGACTTGAACGAAACTGGGCGCAGAAAAGCGCATCCGCCACTTCCAAGCTCTGGCCGGTTGGGTGAGTCGCCAGAACTCGAAAGGGAGATGAGCTTCTAAGTCATCGAGGAATCGTTTGTGAGAAGCGCCATGATAAGGCTCCAGCACCAGGATTCTCATGGGAATTCTGGCAGAACCTCTGGCAGCTCGCTCAGTTCGATGCGCTCGTTGTTTTGGGTCATGATGAGGAAAGGCTCAATCTCTTCGTTGAAATCTTGAGCGGCTTCCACTTCGGCTTCGTCCATGATGTCTTCGTCACAGGAGTCACCGGGACCAGGGGCGATGAGGGCTCGTCGATAGCATGCAGCTGCCTCACTCAAGTTGTTCTCTAAGTGCCAGGCAAATCCTTGGTGCAGATGAAACTTTTTGAGGGTCAGAGGATTGCCCCAAATGTTAATGAGATGCTGGGCACCTTTGAGGGCTTCCGCTGCTTCTTTGAAACGACCCGTCTTAAAAAGGGCATACCCGATGTAATAGAGATTATTGTTAGCCCAGGTCGGGCTCGCCAAGGCGACGGAGTCGATGTCGGAAACAATCTCGAGTTCTTTGCCGCCGTCTTTGTAACGACCTTCTTTAAGAAGTGTACGTGCTAAGAGGAAGCGAGCTCGTACATCTTCTGGATCGTAGGCAACCGCTGCATTGAGGCAGGTGAGTGTTCGCTTGGTGTCATGAGCCATGTAGAAGTAGAGGGCGACTCGGGTCATAAGGTCGCAATCACTATCGTCTTCATAGCTTTCCCGAAGCTCTGCTAGCTTCTCGCGGATCTTTGCGTCTTTTTCGGCTTTATTTTCCATGGGAGCATCATACCTCAAAATGGCAAGAGGGTTCCATGGGGCGAATCTTGGGGAAAATGGCCGTGAATTCTGTTCTCAAAGCCGGGTTCTCCTGGCTCCCGTGGTTTTAGCGCTGCAATAGCGTTCTACAGTTGATCGTAGAATTCGTCGCTGCCGTTGAGGCCCGCCAAGAAATCATGAAATTCGATTCTTTCATCACTGACGATGGCAGATTCTGGGCCGATGTGCACGGCCAAGAGTTTTTCGACCACCCAAGGAGACAGCATCAGGTCTCCAGCGGGAGTTGCCAGGCCCTCGTCGTCGGGGACTTGGAGAATTCCGTGGCGCATGAGGCGGCCATGAGGACTGAGGAGGCGTCTTCTTCGCAGGAGGCCTCGAGGACTGGAGCTCACCAGTCGCAGGAGGTCAAGGGGTTCCAATGCCGACGAACCGGCAAATGCTTCTTGGACCAACATGGCCACGACGATGACACATTCGGCATCGGTCAAACCGAATTCTCGCCGAAAACGAATCAAAGGGAAGCGGTCTCCGTGTTCCGTCAGAGCCAAGCGACGCTCCATTGAACTCCATGCCCTTTCAAAGCGGTTCTGAAGGGTGGCCAGAGTCTCCATGGGTTCTCCTAAGACTTCTCGCCAAAGTCCGATTTCGAATGCTTTCGCCGCCCGGAATTGGACTTCTTCGATGACGTGAGAGAAGGCCAGGAAATGCTCTGTGGCGTCGGTGAAGGGTTTTGGCTGAGAGGCGTCGTCGGGTTTCTTGCCAGAGTTGAGCCGAGTAAAGAGCTCCAGGTCGAGAGCGAAATGCAAGTTCAGGATTTCTCCCTCCTCGACTTCCGCTTCGCGATAAACCATGAGTGCTCCTAAACTCATGAGGGTTCCGTCCTCAGCGAGGAGGCGTGATTGTTTGGAGAGCTCGTAGGTGGAATCCGCAAGAAGCCAGAGAAGGTCCCGCCCACGGACGAAATATTCGTTTTGTTGGATGCGTTGGTGAAAGAGTATGGCCAGGAGTGATAGCTCTTCAGGAGTTGGGATGAGACCATTGGGTTTTTGCCCAACAAAACGCCTCAGTGCTTGGGGGGAGATGGACCCGAGGATTTCGAGAAGCTGATCTCGCCCTTTTCTCTTGCGCCTCAGGAGCCGCCCACGTCCACTGCCTTGGGGTTCTTCGAATTCTGTGGTGCGTAGGTCATCCAATGATTCAACAAGATCTAATATTTTCTTGAGTTTTCCCAGTGATGGTTGAGGGGTGGCGGGGTTGCTGTTGGTCATAAGGTTGTTCTCATTTTCATCGCCTCGAATTGGGGAAGCTGTCCTTATGTACGGACGTCAATCGTGTCTCGACGGACCTGAAGTTTTTCAAAGGGATGGTTTGTTCGTAGCCTTCTGACAGCAAAGCACTTAGAGTTTTGAAATGTTGGGTACAATTTTTGGCCATATGTTTGCTCGAAAATTGAGCCTAACTCACTGCAACCGAACGAGATAGCGCTATGAGCGAGCTGCATCGTCTCCTGGAGACGGCCAAATCTGAATTGCAACTCCCGCCCGACCAGGGTGACTCACCCGGTGTTTCTCAATTCATCGCTGAGAATCTCATTGAGATTGCCGACAACATTGGCGAATTCAGCGAAGAGGAAAAAATCACGCTCTTGGAGCGCCTCAGCGCCGAAGAGATCGCCGATTTCCTCGAAGAACTTGACGAAACGGATCAACCCTTCTTCCTCGAACGACTGAAAGGGGACGAGCGCTTTCCCGAAGTCATGAGCGAGATGAAGGACGACGATATCGCTGATATCGTCGATGAGGTCAGTGAATCTGAGCGGGAAGAACTTCTGGATGTTCTCCCCAAGGCCCGGGCGGTCAAGATTCGCGAGCTTGCTCAATACGCCCCAGACACCGCCGGTGGCCTGATGACCACAGAGTTCTTGGCGGTCGATCAGTCGGACACGGTTCGAGATGTGAAAGAGAAGATTCGAGACCAAGGGAATTTGGAATCGATCAACAACATTTTCGTGACCCAGAAGGACCGCCTCCTGGGGGTGTTCTCGGTTCGAGAGCTGATCTTGGCGGACAACGATGACGAAGTCGGAGCTTTCATGGAAAGCGACGTGATTAGCATCGATGCCGACGAGGATGATGAAGAGTGCTACCGGGTGATGGAAACTTATCACCTATCCTCATTGCCAGTCGTCGATCAATACCATGATCTTCTGGGCATCGTGACTTTTGATGACGTACTCACCGTGGGAGAGCAAGAAGCCAGTGAAGACGTCTTTAAGATGGCGGGTTCTGCCGACTTGCATCCAACCCGCGATAGTGTCTTTGGCCGGGTCAAGAAGCGGATTCCTTGGTTGCTTGTTTCTATTTTTGGGGGCTTCGGGGCGGCCATTGTCATGGGGCTCTTCCCCCTTCATGAAATGGTCAGTGAGATCACGAAGTTTCTACCCCTCATTCTCATGCTCGGCGGCAACATTGCCACCCAATCGTCTGCGACCATGGTGAGAGGGTTCGCCACTGGGGAGGTTGATTCCACCCGGATTTCGAAGGTTGTGGGGGGCGAGGTCTTGGTCGGCCTTTTGGTTGGGGCGATTTGCGCGTCCATTGGCGGAGTCCTCGTCATCCTGACGGGAGGAGAAGACCCCTACACCATGGCTTCCGTGGTTCTTCTTTCGGTGGTTTGTTTGTCGTTATTGGCCTCGCTGTTGGGAACCTTGATTCCGACTGCTTGTGAACGCCTTGAGGTCGACCCAGCAATCTCCGCTGGACCATTCATTAC
>WFTN01000240.1 GCA_015485455.1 Planctomycetota bacterium
CATTGTCCAGATTATGGGCCGTAGCCTCCCTGGGCCCATGACGTCCGTTGCTCAAGCCTGACTCAGAACTCAATGATTGGGGCTGTAGAGCCAAGAACGGGGCCCCAATGGCCTCTGAGTTGTGGATCCCGTGGGCACAAAAAAACTCGGCCGTAAGGCCGAGTTTTCTTTCTGAGTAGCGGCGACTGGACTTGAACCAGTGACCTGAGGCTTATGAATCCTCCGCTCTAACCAGCTGAGCTACGCCGCCTTGTAGCCAGTTTCCTCAAGAAATGTCGCTTCAATGAGGAGGCCCAAGATATTTCCACTGGGCCTTCGCTTCAACCCGAAATCGTGACTTCTTGGGTTTCCTCGATTTTCGTCCCGCTTGGGGGAGAAACGGAGGGTACCTTTGGGAGCCTTATGAACTGGTTGCCATTTGCGGCTGTGGTTCGTTCCCGTGCTTGCGCGGGGACACACCCACCTCTTCCAACTACGCCTGATACCGGCCATAGTCGCCTTGGTAAGGCGGACCGACATCCTCCCGTTGGTCCGCCTTTTTTTATTTCTGCTCCCTATTCGGGGGGAACCCACCTGATTTATCACTCTGAGGCCGCTCCCCAGTGGAATCACCGCGCTGAATCAGGTTGGATTGCCGCTCTTTGGAGGGACATGTGCCGATCGGAATCTCGGACGATTTCGAAACCTCCGATTCCGGCTTTTTCCGCGAGCAAATGAAGTTCCTCCGGCGTTAAGGCGGCACAGAGACTGGCGTGGAAAAGAGCTTGCTGCTCAGGGTTCTCTCCAGATGCGTGGAGCTGGACCAAGTGTTCGACCATGGTCATGTTATCGGGACGAAATAAATCCCGAATCAACAGCACACCCTTCGCTTTTAGTACGCGATTGGCTTCTTCCAAGAATGGTATAGGGTCTGGAATGTGGTGCAAGACGGTGTTGCTCATGACAACGTCGAAACTATTGTCCGAGAAGGGAAGAGCTTTGGCATCGGCCAATTGATAAGTGATTCGCTCTGGCGCCGAACAAGAGAGACGGTGGCTTTCGGCAATTTCTAACATGGTGGCGGCCGCATCTAAGCCAATAATCCGCGACGTGGGAGAGCGGTCGACAATCATCGGGGGGATGTGCCCTGGGCCACACCCTAGGTCGAGCATGGTCCCGCTGGCACCCAACTCCATCAGACGATCGACGAAGGCGCCATTGGGCAAGCTGTGATCCATGGCGTCGTAGTCATTGGATTCTTGCTTGTCATCCATGTATTCGGCTTCAAGGACGCGTTTCATTGGCGGGATCTCCCGGGTGTTTTCTAAGATTCCGAACCGGACTTGTGTAAGAGTTCTAACGATGCCTGAACTTCGGCGTTTACACTCCCCGTGGTCCAAGCTCCGGTGCGAGTCCTTATACCCGCTTGGAAACCGGTGAGAATCTCCAGCCCTTCATCCACCGAGCGAATGGGATAGATGTGAAAACGGCCTTGGGCGATGGCTTCTCGAACTGGCCGCTTTAACATCAGGTCGCTCTTGTTGGTCTGGGGAATGATGACACCCTGAGTCCCCGTCAGTCCTCGGCGATTGCAGACATCAAAGAAGCCTTCGATCTTCTCGTTGACTCCGCCAACGGGTTGAATGTTTCCGAATTGATCCACAGATCCGGTACAGGCCAAATCTTGGCGCAGAGGAATGCCCGCCAAACTTGACATCAAGAGGAACAACTCTGTGGATGAAGCACTGTCGCCATCGATATAACCGTAGGACTGTTCGATGCAGATGCTTGCTGAGAATGTTAGGGGGAATTCCTGAGCAAATCGCCCATTCAAGAAACCTTGGAGAATCATCGAGCCCTTGTCATAGCTTGAGCCTGACAAGTCTGCCTCCCGTTCTAAATCCACCACGCCGTTTTTGCCCGCTGAGGTGCGACAACTGATACGTGAGACGGAGCCGAATGCGTATTCGCCGATGCTCATGACCGTGAGGCCATTGATCTGGCCCACGCGAGACCCCTGGGTGTCTAAAA
>WFTN01000241.1 GCA_015485455.1 Planctomycetota bacterium
GGTGATTTTCAAGGAGAATGCCACGCCTGGAAAGAGCGCTACGAGAAGGTCACAGGTCGCCCCCTCGTTTAATGCATCTCCATCAAAAAAGACCAAGAGCTGCGTTTCCGAAGAATCGCAGCTCTTCTTAGTTGGCCATTTAGGTATCAAAGGAAGCCACAAATTGGCCTTTGTCATTTAGATACGGGCGATGATCTCATTGAACGTGCCGCTGGGGCGCATCGCTTTGGCCATGAGATCCCGGTTTGGCCAATAATAGCCTCCCAGGTCGACGGCATTTCCTTGAGCTTGATTGAGTTCGTCGACAATGATGGATTCGTTCTCCGCCAAAGCCTGAGCAATAGGAGCGAAGGCTTTTGCCAATTCATTGTTCTTGGTCTGAGAAGCCATTTCTTGAGACCAATAGAGTGCCAAGTAGAAGTGACTACCACGATTGTCTAGCTCCTTAACTTTCCTCGATGGCGCTTTGCCATTGAGAAGTAGTTGGGTGGTGGCAGCATCCAGGGCATCTGCTAAGACTTGGGCTTCGCTGGAATCATTGCTTAGGGCATAGTGCTCCAGTGAAACCACAAGAGCCAAGAATTCGCCCAAGGAATCCCATCGGAGGTGGCCTTCCGAAGCGAACTGCTGGACATGCTTGGGAGCTGAGCCTCCGGCACCAGTCTCAAATAAGCCGCCGCCGTTCATCAGAGGAACGATGGAGAGCATTTTGGCACTGGTTCCAACTTCCAGGATCGGGAAGAGGTCCGTGAGGAAGTCGCGAAGAACGTTTCCAGAGACGGAAATGGTGTCTTTGCCTTCGACGATTCTTTCCAAAGAAAAAGTCGTCGCTTCCTTGGGGGGCATGATGCGGATGTCCAATCCTTTTGTGTCGAACTCTGGCAGGTAAGATTCTACTTTGGCAATCAGTTGAGCATCGTGGGCGCGGTTAGAGTCGAGCCAGAAGACGGCAGGGGTCTGGGAGGCTCTTGCGCGGTTAACAGCGAGTTTGACCCAATCTTTGATGGGTGCGTCCTTGGTTTGGCATGCTCGCCAGATGTCCCCTTTTTCTACTTTGTGCTCGTGAAGGGTGTTCCCGTTTGCGTCGACGATGCGCACGATGCCATCCTCGGCAATTTCGAATGTTTTGTCGTGGGAGCCATACTCCTCGGCCTTCTTGGCCATCAATCCGACATTTGAAACACTCCCCATGGTTCTTGGGTCGAGAGCGCCGTTTTTCTTGCAAAAATCAATGACAGCCTGAAAGACCGGGGCATAGCTACTGTCTGGGATCATTGCCTTTGTCGTTTGCAGTTGATTCTTGGCATTCCACATGCAGCCACCATCGCGAATCATGGGCGGCATGGACGCATCGATGATGACATCGCTTGGCACATGAAGATTGGTGATGCCTTTGTCCGAATTGACCATGGCTAAGTCGGCACTGGACTCAAGAGTTGCCCTGATGTCGGCGGTGATTGCTTCCTTCTTTTCGGAGGAGAGCTTGTCTAAGCTCTTGATGACTGCGCCTAAACCGTTATTGGCATCGGCCCCTGCCTCTTCTAAGTCGGCGCTGTATTTGGCGAAGACGTCTTTGAAGTACGTCTTGACGGCATGACCAAAAATGATGGGGTCTGAAACTTTCATCATTGTGGCCTTGAGGTGAAGCGACAGGAGGATGCCCGAATCTCGGGCATCTTCAATCTCTTCTTCGAGGAATTGAACCAGAGACTTCTTACTCATGAAAGTGGCATCTAGGACCTCGCCGGCCAGCAGAGGAAGAGATTCCTTTAAGACTGTGACCTGCCCATCGCTATCGGTATGTTCAATGCGAGCTGTGGTTTCTGCCGGCAAGGTGATTGATTTCTCGTTGGAGAAGAAGTCTCCTTTGCCCATAGTCGCCACATGGGTGTTTGCATCGGGTGACCAGGGTTTCATAGGTGGCGGATTCTGACGGGCGTACTCTTTGACGGCCTTGGGGGCCCGACGGTCGGAGTTTCCTTCTCGTAGCACAGGGTTGACCGCACTGCCCATGGCTTTGCCATAGCGAGCCTTGTTGTCTTTGTCTTCTGCGCTTTCAGCTTCGTCTGGGTAGTCCGGCAATGGGAACCCTGCTCCTTGAAGCTCGGCGATGGCGGCTTTGAGTTGGGGCACAGATGCGCTGATATTCGGCAGTTTGATGATGTTCGCTTTTGGATCGAGGACCATGGTTCCCAGCTCAGCCAGGGCATCGGGGCAAGAGATCTCCGGAAGCTTGTCTTGGAAGTTGGCCAAGATTCTGGCGGCTAAGGAGATGTCTCTGGTTTCCATACCGATTTTTGCTGTCGAGAGAAACGCTTGGAAAATTGGCAAGAGCGATTGGGTTGCCAGGGCTGGGGCTTCATCGGTAAAGGTATAAATGATGGGTTCGGATTGGCTCATGGTCATGGGTTCCAAGTCTGGCTGAATGGTCTGCTGGGACGGACTGTCTTCTGTTCCACACGGCAGGAAATAGTCTTCATGCCGCAAAGGCAGAATAACAGAAATTTTTATGAGGCGACAATGTCGGGCGAACAGGGGATAGACCTAATTTTGCAGGTGACAGCTTGTGCAATCGGTATATGCTGATTCCCATTGAGTACTGAGAAAATTGACCCATCATGGTTGTAGAAGCTGAAGTTGAGAGTACGGGGAAAAAGCCAGAGAGCCGGATCAAGCACTGCGGTCGGGCTCTGCTTTCGCTTCTTGTCGCTGCCCTGGTGGTTGAGTGCTTTCTGCGCAGCATAGATCTGCCTTTGGTGGCACCCAAGGACTTTGTCGCTGGCAAGGATGCAAATCGTTCCTTCGAGTTTGATTTTCGAACAATGTGGCGTTTTCCCCAAGATCCCACAGCCAAATGGGGACCCTCGGCCCAGGACGAATTCAGCAATCGTTTCGGCTGCCGAGGATATGAACCTGCTCTTCAGAAGGGGCAAAAGGACATTCGGGTTGTTTGCGTGGGAGCCTCGGGCGTCAGCGGTTTTGCCATGCCTTTTGGTTGGTCCTTTGGCATCCTCCTCGAACGGGAACTCCAGAAACAGTTCCCAGGATCTCGAGTGGAAACCGTCCTGGCAGGAATCGCGGGTTTTTCTTCGGAGCAACAAAGGGCCTTGCTTGAAGAAAAGCTCGACTCCTTCCAAGCAGATCTCGTCATTTTTTTGGCAGAGCCCCACAACGATATGGTCGCGGCGGCAGAACGAGATGACCGGGAGAATCTGGATCGACTCCGACCTGGGCTCAGTCGCACCTGGGATCTACTGCGCTTCAAATACAAGTTCATCAACGATCTTTCTAACCAGGGGCCCGGAGGAGATTCCGATGCTGATTCTGGAGAAGGAAAGCCCCGGGTGTCTTTGGCGAGATTCAGTGAGAATTACCGGGCGATGTTACATTGGGTGAAGGAAAAAGGAGGACAGCCTTTGGTGGTCATTCCTGCCGTTGCTCATGAGGATACGGCTCAAGAGCATTATCGTTTGGCTATTGAGAAAACCGTAGAGAAAGAGGGTATTTCTTCCATTGACTTGATGGTCTTGGCTAAGGAAAAATCTGATTGGCTGGATTCTGTTCACCTTTCCATGAGGGGGCACAGGAAACTCATGAAAGCCATTGGGCGTCTTATAGACCAAGACGACCTTCTGGCAGGTTCCCAAGCCAAGAAGATGCTCTCCGCTCCCAAGTTCACGATGACTTCCCTTGAGCCAAAGACGGTGACAATTGGTCAAGAGCGAATCATTCGGCTGCGCCTTTCGGGCTTGAATCCAGAAGATTTGTGCCGGGTTTGGTGTGGCGGTTTGTTGACGCGGTTTACTTGGCTTAAGGATGGCATCCTCGAGCTCACTTTGCCTCGTTTAATGCCAGCCCGTTTCGCTTCCATTGAATTGGTGACCCCCATGGGCAGTCGTGTTTTCGATGACGCTTTTTGTGTCCTTCCTCCTGAACTACGGGTTGAACTCAAGACTGATGGGTCTATGAGCTTGGCAGTCGATCTGCCGGAAGCTGTGGAGATTGCTTATGTGGCCACGGTGATGCCAGAGCGCAAACCTTTTTTGACCGAAATTGGTCCCCTTATTCTCAGTCAAGGCCGATCGTGGCCGCCCCCCGCTGACGAAGAATCAGGCTTCTACAAAGACCATGTTTTCGCCCATGGAGCATCCATTCAACAAGGTCTTTTACAAACAGCTTGGGCCGGAGACTCCCGCCTCCCCCCTGGTACCTCGATTGCCATTCAGGGTTTGTTGGCAATTCCTTCTCCTGGAGATTTGGTCCCCATTTCAGTGACGGCTGCGGCGTTTCTTGTTGTGCCAAAATAGACAAGTGGAACCCTGTGCCTGGATAAAGGGGAATCAAAGTCAAAAACTCCTGAGCCTTGTTCAGCCACAACAACCTCAATCTCATCGACTAGATGGGCTCGACATGGGAGGCGGAATGGTCTACTGTTCGTGCAGGGTCGAAAGCCTCTGTTTTCGCTTTACTGCCGTCTTCGGTTTCTGGTGCGAATGATGCCACGCCCTGGTGGTTGGTTCATGGATAAATTGTAGTCTCTGGCATGGTCAATAAATCAGACATCACAATGAGCTCAGAATCACCAAGGCGAGATGAGAGCCTTATTTCGATTGCTGTTCTGGCCGACTCGAACTCCGACGACGTTCGTCAGGCCGTGACCCAAGCTTCTGCGTACTTGGAAGCCCATGTCGAGTTCTTCGAGATCCTCATTCTCGTCCATGGACAGAGCCACACCCGGCATTTGGCTTTGTATGAGGAACTCTTGCGCCTGCGAAACACACGGATTCTCATACTGCGAGATGGAACGGGGGGGTATCGTTCGGCGGTCCTTGCCGCGAAAGAAACAATTGGTGACATCGTCTTGATCGTCTTGGCAAGCGAGATCTCCCTTTTCAGTATGCAAACTCTCGCCGAGGAAGCTATCGAGACGAACGGTTCTGTTCTTTTGACGCTTTCGAGCCGCGCCGGTTTCTTTTCAAGAATCGGAGGGCGGGTCTTAAGCGCTATCTCCGGCTACGATGTCGATCCTCTCTTGCTGCGGTCGGGGGCCCATCCTCGGGGTCACCTGAGCCGCATCGTTGCTAAGGCCGACTGTGAAATATCTCTTCGTTTTCGACCTTTGAATGGCCAGCGTGCTTTCGAATCGAAGGTACTCCCATTGAGCGCTCCGCACCCAAGAGGACAGCGGTTACGCCCCTGGACTCGACTTGGGCGTGCTCTTGAGATCGTTGCCAATGCTCCACCTCACATGCTCCGTGTTTTCGCAGCTTTGAGTTTCTTGGTGATGATCTGCTCTTTGCTCTATTTGATTTATGCTCTGGTTTTATTCCTTTCTGGCACGGATCTGCAACGGGGTTGGTTCTCCACAAGTTTGGCGATCAGCGGGTCTACAGCATTCTTGAGTTTCGCCCTTGGGGTCATGGCCATGGCTCTTTTTCAAGTGCTCAATCTCCTCAGAGATGACAGCACCAATGAGATTGTCCAAGAACTGGACAACACGAATCTCTTTCGCAATAGAGGTGCGGCGAACGTCGAGAGCCTTGAGGCCGAATCGAGGTCCCAGGAATAGAGAATGGTCGATCCTCACATAAGCCAAGCCCCACCAGGAAATCCGGATTACGATATTATCGTTATTGGAGGTGGATTCTATGGCTGTGCCCTGGCTTTACTTTTTCGCAGCCTCGACCAGAGGGTCCTGATCTTGGAGCGCGGGAAGACACTTATGGAAAGGGCTTCATCAGTGAACCAAGCCCGGGTCCATTCTGGGTTCCACTATCCGCGACATTTTTCTACGGCTCGGCAATCAGCAGCGAATTCTCCTCGCTTTGCTGAATTGTTTGAAGAGTGCATCTACGATGAGTTCGAAATGCTCTATGCCATCGCCCGAAGAAAATCGCGGGTGTCAGCGAATCGTTTCGAATCCATGTTTCAAGCCATGGGTGTTCCTATCTCTCCTGCTCCGCTCATTCATCAATCTCTCTTTGATTCCCGCACCATAGAGGCGGTCTTTTCTTGTCCTGAATTTGCTTTTGACTGGAAGAAACTCAGAACACATTTGCGAACACGCCTCAGCGCTCATGGGGTCGAATTACGTCTTGAACAGGACGTGCATTCCCTGAAGCCCCGGCAAAATGGGGCTATAGAGGTGGAATTGGAGTCTGGTGAAACGCTGACTACCGGCGACGTCTTTAACGTGACTTATTCTCAGATCAACCACGTCCTCAAGAACAGTGGACTCGCGATTTATCCCCTGAAACATGAACTGACAGAGGTGGCCTTAGTTTCGCCTCCTGCAGATCTGGGGGAATTGGGCATTACTGTCATGGACGGACCATTCTTCTCGATCATGCCTTTCCCAGCGGAGAAAACATTCTCTCTCACCCATGTGCGCTACACCCCTCAAGCCTCTTGGACCGATGAAGAGCAAAGCGAGTCGGCCTATCGAATCGCCGAGGATCTTGACCCAAAGACACGATGGCGGCACATGGCCAAGGACGCCGCTCGTTATCTCCCTTGCATGTCTGACGTCACTTGGGACCGCTCCTTATTCGAGGTGAAGACGGTTTTGCTAAAGAACGAGGTTGACGATGGGCGGCCCATCATGCTGAACGAACATGCTCAACTACCTGGCCTCTTTACCGTTTTAGGGGGGAAATTTGACAACATCTTTGACCTCTTTGAGATACTGAAAAAGACGCGCTCTTCTTGGAGTCGTTTGTCGACGATCTGTTTGGAGCGCCTCTGAATTTTCTTGGTGATGCGGGAGCAGAAGGAATACCTATGGATGGCTTGATCGGACACACAGGTTTTGTCGGCGGCAATCTGGCGAGCCAGAAGGAATTCGCCGCAAGGTATAACTCTAAGAATATCGATGAGATTTTCGGAAAGAAGTTTGAAACCCTGGTTGTCTCCGGGGCTCCTGGCGCCATGTGGATGGGCAATAAAGAACCGGAAGCCGACCGCCAGAACATCCGTCGGATGTTTGATTGCCTCGAGAGTGTTGAAGTCCATCGTGTTGTTCTCATTTCGACAATCGCTGTCTATCGGGACCCTTCTCTTGGACAAGACGAGAGGAATTCCGATTTCGAAACTGTGCTTGGGTATGGGCGCAATCGTCGGGAGCTGGAGTGCTTGTTTCAGGAACGTTTTGCCAACTGCTTGATCGTGCGCCTTCCAGCACTTTTTGGTGTTGGCTTGAAGAAGAACTTCATCTTTGATGTTCTCAATCCCGTGCCTTCATTTCTCAAACCTGAACTTTTTAACGGACTGTTAGAAGCGGCGGAGGGGAGGAAAAAGGAACTTTTGCGCCGGGCGTTTCGAAAGAACTCTGATACGGGCATGTTTCATTTTGATCGGGCAGAGTTTTCCTCCGGGCCTGAGGCTGAGGTCCTCAAGGCAATCTGTCATCGAACTGGGACGACGTCTCTCGTTTTCACCAATGCCAAGAGTCAGTATCAGTTTTACGATCTGTCGCGTCTTTGGTCCGATATTGAAATTGCTTTCGAACTTGGGGTGAACCTGATGAATCTGGTGACGGCGCCCGTATCCGCCGGTGAGATCTTTTTCACCTTGACAGGTGAAGAAATGGACGCAGGGGAGGCTCAGCCTGTGGTGCAAGATCTGCGAAGTGCTCACGCCTCTCATTGGGGGTCTAAGAGTGGCTATCTTTGCAGCCGGGATGAAGTCTTGGCTGGTATCAAAGAATTTGCGGAAGGTCAGATATGAAGCTTGCAGTTTCGAACATCGCCTGGGATGCCAACGACCAGGACAAAGCTTACGCCCTCCTCCGGGACCAGGGCGTGGCGGGCCTTGAGATTGCGCCCGGGCTCCTTCTGCCTGGCCAAGTTGATCCTCTCAAGGCGGACATGTCGGCTTGCGCCCAAGCCAAAGACCAAGCCTCTCGATTTGGTCTGCAACTTGTCTCCATGCAGTCCCTTCTTTTTGGTGCTCCTCAGGCCCAGTTGTTCGGCGATTCTCATGGGCAGGCAATCTTCCTTTCAACGATGACCGGAGCTATTGAGTTGGCAAGCCGCTTGGATATTCCGAATCTGGTTTTAGGTTCGCCGAAACAAAGAGGGATCCCCGACGGCATGGAATTTGATCTAGCCAAGAAGATGTGGCGGAAGAGTTTGAGAGCCATCGGAGACGTGGCCAGATCCCATGGCGTCGTGGTTGCCTTGGAACCCAATCCCGCCCCCTATGGGACGAACTTTATGAACACGCTGATTGATACTATGGCTGTTATCAATGACGTTGAGCATCCGGCCATTCTCTTGAATCTCGACTTGGGTGCTATGATCATGACGGGAGAGATTTCTAAGATTGATGACCTTTTGGATGAGGCCTTCCACCTTGTTCATCATGTTCATGTGAGTGCTCCCTACTTAGAGGAGATCACTCCCCATGCCAGGGAGGTGGGGGTTTTCTTGGATGCCCTAGGCAGAAGAGGTTGGCAGAAATGGATCTCTATTGAGATGCGTCAGAACTTCGACGCGCTTATGCCTTCTATCGCCACTTGCCTTCAGCATTTATAGGGACTGATTTCATGCATAACTACCCCGATGATTGGCAACTACCAACCTTCGACACTCTAGTCCTTAAGCCAAAGGAATCGAAGTTTGTTTTGGTGATCCCTGTCATCAATGAAGGTAAGAGGATTCAGAGACAGCTGTATGCGATTTTTGATCTACCCAATTCCATCGATGTGGTGATCGCTGATGGGGGGTCAACGGATGGTTCTCTGAACCGGGACTTCTTGGAAGAAGTAGAAGTGCGAGCTTGTTTGACAAAAACTGGGGAGGGCAAGTTGAGCGCCCAATTGAGAATGGCTTATGCCTGGGCCCTTCAAGAAGGTTATGAAGGTATTGTCACCATCGACGGGAATGGCAAAGACGACGTCAAAGGCGTTGAAGCCATCGTAGAACAACTCGAGGGGGGGTGTGGTTATGTTCAGGGCTCCCGTTACGCACCAGGAGGATTGGCAAAGAATACGCCCTTCTCCAGATGGTTTGCCGGGCGTTTTATTCACGCGCCGGCTATTAGCTTAGCTGCCCGTCACTGGTTTACTGACACCACGAACGGTTTTCGCGGCTATCGGGCTTCCTATTTGCAACACCCGGGCGTGAAGCCATTTAGAGACTTGTTTCAGTCCTACAACCTGCTGTTTTATCTGTCGATTCGAGCGACCCAGCTCGGCTTCAAAGTGACAGAGGTGGGTGTCACGCGAGTTTATCCAAAGAACGAAGAAACACCGACGAAAATCAAGGGTATCGGTGGCAAGATGAAGTTACTTTTAGAGCTGTTTGCCGCGGTGTTGGGGCGCTACCACCCGAGCCCGACTGATTCATGAGATCACGCTCTCTAACACAAACCGCTCCGCGTGCTCTGATTCTGAAAAGTCGTGATAGCAGCCGCTCAAGAGCGAATTGTGTCAAGAGGAATTGAAATTCTTCGCCTCGGTCCTGTGAGAGATTCAGAAGTCGCTTGCGGACGGATGCAGCTTGGTTGGTGCGTTTCTTGAAATGCCTTGAGTGCTTCCAGCGCAACATCCAGCCCGATTTTGTTGCGGAATCTGAAGCAATCAACCACCGTCTTGGGCGGCTCATAAATTCGGACTTTGACTCCTTCGATCATGTGTTCTTTGAGTCCGCTTGAGTAGGTTTCGCCGGACATTCTCATGATTCGGAGTGGAGATGGTCGGCCTTGGGTTTTCGAGCATCATTGGCGATGGCCATCCAGACCTCGAATGGTGCTTGTGTTCCCAAGTTGTGGAACTGGAGCGCTGAAATCAGGCAGACAGCTCCGTGGGGCAGACGTTTGGCAGCTTCCACCAGGCTGTGTTTTCAGTCATGGCACGGTCATTGAATTGCTAAAGTCCACGTCCGATGCGGGTCAGCACTTTGCGATTGCATAGCCTTGAGAGATAACTTCTCGGAATCCCTCATGGGTTCAAATCTTTGGGCGCATGACACCTTGGCGTTTTCCGAGTTCCTTGATCAGGTCTATTTTGTTGAGCGTGGTACGAAATGTCTGTTTTATTTGAATAAGGAAACGTTTTGTACCATGGCGGCGCAGTTGTGCGAGATGAAATCTGAAGCAACCGAAGTGAATCATACGGGCGACTTAATTTCGCCTTTAACTGATAGGGCGACCGAGGGTCCATCACTTCACCACCGTACTTCTTTCCAAGTGGTAGCAAGGGGGGTGGACCAGATGGAATCATTGTGAAGATCGTTGCAATAGCACTGGGTTAGAAGGAAAGTTAGGGCTTTCTCTGAAGAACAACATAGCTCTTCGACTGATAGACAGCCTCATAATTTTTGATGACATAGTTGCCGATGAGCTTGCGCCAGCGAAGATCAAGGAGGCGATTCTCCGTTGCAAGGCTACGGATGTGAACGGAACTGAGAATTTCTCGGAGTTCTTTTTGAATTCCGAATCCGGCCAAGTTGTGATCGGGTTGGATTGATTCTAAGTCGCGTTTTCCTTGGAGCCAATCGAAGGTAGCACGATCTATGAGAACCAAGATGTTTGGATTCTCCTTGAGGAGCATTTGCAATCTCTGCCCTCTTTCGTCGCCGTAGATGTAGTTGTCTGTCAAATATCCAGTCTTCTTCACCCCTATACACATGGGGACACCCCAAGTGCGGCCGTAGGCGACGACTGGCCGCTCTCTCACTGAAGTCATGGCCATGAATCTGGCCAAGCGGCCAAGCTCACTTTTTGGCTGACGAACTTTTCGTTCTAAGAATGGGGCTTGAGGTGAGGGCTTCATCGGGGCGAAGTTGGCCTTTTCTTGGCTTAGCTGTACGTAACCTCCTATGAGCCCTTTCTTGAAGACATACTTGGCCATGTGCAGTTGGCCGAAAGAGTATGTCAGTGCAATGACGGCGATGCACCCGATGCCTAAGAAACTCTGGAACCGCGGCATGGGTCTAAGGATTCGACTGGGCAGAGGCAAGAGAAAGGCTAAGGCCAGGGCCATGATCCCCGGATCAAGATGCCATTGATCCGCACGGCTGAGTCCGCTCTTCAACATCACGGCAGCATAGGCTAAGCCCCCAATGATGAGCAATTCCTTGGCTCCCGCGGTTTCCTTCCAGCGAGCCCTGATAACACGGCCGGTAAAGCAGATAGCTAAAGTGAGAAGTCCGAAAACAGCGAGACTATTGGCAGTCCAATAGAAACGGAATGCTGCTTCACCATTGTTGAATTGTCCGGTGAGATAGCGCAAGGACTCGAAGTAGGAGGGTGTGGCGGGACCAAGCAAGACGCCAACGAGGGCCACCCACGTGGTGGCAGAGAAAAGGGCGATGGTTAGTAAGCCAAGGGCGGCATCCTTGCTGTGCTGCTTGGCAACTATCGTGCCGTAAATCCCGGCGAACCCCAGGGCCGTTGCGGCACCGAAATCTTGTGAATAGCTAAACAAGGCCCCCAGGATGATTCCGTGAAGAATCCAAAGGCTTCGGTTGAAGGGGTGTTGGGCCGCCCCAAAGAGAAGAAGGATGCCAACGAGCTTTCTCAGACCGTTTTGGTTTGGACCCAACATCGTGTTGAAGCAAAGGCTTGCGAGCAGCAAGAATGCTCCCATGCGAATCCAGGGTGAGGGGACTCGTTTCTGGAACGGTCGCAGGAGGAGCAAGAAGACAAGGAGCTCTAACCCAGCGACGTAGAAGTAAAAGGCCGTGAGTGAAAATGATGTCAATGAAACCCACCAATAGGCTGGGTAGAGCATGAGTGGGCCGTAAAGAAATTCGAAGTCCCGGTAAGGGACGTCCCCACCCAACATGCGTTGAATCGCTGTGAGATGAATGCACTCCTCTAACATAGGGCCTTTTTCTGCCAGGGCAGGAGGAAAGTACAAAAGACACACAGCTAGAGTGACGAGGAAGGTGAAAGTTCTTCTGGAGGTCAACGTCGGCTTTTCGACGATTGTCTCAGGAGCTGGACTGGCGGAGCTATCTTCACCTCGCGAAAGAAACCAAGCACCGGCTGTTCCCGAAATAATCCAGGCCAAGCTCAGAAGGTAAGCAACTTGGTTGTTGTACCCTTCAGCCCCAGCCGCACTCATTATGGGCGCTGGCCTATCGATCCAGGAGGGTAGGTAGATAAGTGCCGGGATCATGACCACGAACATGAATAGTCCGAAGTATTTCACGCGATGACGAGAATACGTTCTCATAGGAATGATCTCTGGCAAGCGCGGAAATTAAGTTTCTTGGGAGCATGGAAAGCGACCCACCAATCATATTGAGCCCAGAGGCAAAGTCGAGAAGAATCTGCTTGGTCGAGAACGAAATCTATACAGGCGGTTCATATTGAGTTCTTTGGGGAAAGTTGGAAACGGCTGTGCCAGTGGGCGTTCCTTCCTTTTTGCCCTTGTTGGTATAGTTGGTACCGGGTGGACATCTCCCATGATGGTGCTCCCAGGTTGAGCGACTCCCATTTCCCAACCAGTCTCAGTAAAGATTGCATGATCATTCATCCGATAAAGATGCAGAGCTGGAAAACCAAGGAGAGGGTCCGCCCCATGCGTCAATCAAGAGTGTCTCTGTGCATGATCGTCAGGGACGAGGAAGACAACCTTGACCGTTGTCTTTCTGCCGCAAAGCCTTACGTCGATGAGATTTGCATTGTGGACACCGGATCCACCGACGCTACGATTTCGATCGCCAAGTCTCATGGTGCCCGCATCGAGGAAATTGCTTGGCCAGATGATTTTGCTGAAGCAAGAAACCATTCTTTGGCCATGGCCACGGGGGATTGGGTCTTGGTGCTTGATGCGGATGAAGTATTGCGACCAGATTCCCTCGAAGAGTTTAGTCGCGTGGTGGACGACGAAAACGCCATTGCTGGCTTTCAGAATATTGTCAACCACGGGGATGATGGCAAAAAGGTGAGTTGTCTTATCATGCGCCTTTTTAGGCGTATGCCGGAGCATATTTTCACCGGAGCAATTCACGAGCAGGTCATCACGCCCATTCTAGATAATGGGCAAAAGCTCGGCATGCGCGTTGTCGACAGCGTCCTTGATATTGACCATTACGGCTATACGGAAGCGGTGCGCCAAGACAAGAAGAAGGACGCTCGTAACCGTCTTCACTTTGAGAAAGCCTTAGAAAAAAATCCTCATGATGCCTACGTCTGGTTCAAGTATGGCGACTTCCTGCGCCGGTTTGAGGACATGGGGCCAGTTCTCCACGCTCTCGAGCAGTCAGTCTTGAACGTGGCGGCCATGTCGGATGCGGAGGTGCACGCATTGACCTATCCGGCAGAACCTCATGCGCTCTTAGCTCTCGAGCTGATTAAGCTGGGACGCCTCAAAGAAGCACAAGGTCATCTCGAAGTTGCCAGAAGCCGCATGCGAGTTACACCGATGCTCCATTGGGTTTGGGGTCATCTCAACCTTAAGCTTGAGAATTGGACTGAGGCCAAGAAAGCCTTCGAAGCCTGTCATGAACTGGACGAAAAACCTGTTCATGTGCCGGCCCAGCCAGGCATTACCG